>JAACEA010000139.1 GCA_009936695.1 Planctomycetia bacterium | reverse complement strand
GGATCGTGATTGCCATCTGGATCTGAGAATACGACAATCCGATGATAGAAGAGTCTTTGAGCTCGACGAAGGGTACATCGGGGAATCATCATGTCCATGCGTTCATGGTTTTGCGTCGCGGCAGTCACGATCGGTGGCGGCGGCCTGTTTCTCGATCGCGACTCGTCCGCCGTCACGGATCCCGACCGGGTCCTACGTCCGGCCCGGGAACGGCTTGTCGAGGCATGGTTGATCGGCGGCTCGTCCGGCGACTCCGGCCGGAGGATGATCGGAACGCACCAGGTCGGTTCCGGTGGGTGGCCGGCGTTCGTCAACGAGCGGGCCAGGGACGTCTACGACTGGGGCATTCGTCGGCTGTGGCTGCACAATCCGTTCGGCACGCTTCCAGCCCAGGTGATGCAGTTCGACCAGTTCCTCGATGCGCAGGATGCGGGTCTGAATGTGATCACCGAGAACTTCGCCGAGGCCTGGGCGCCGGTCGTGCAGGGTTCCTTCGGCGAACCGATCGAGCTCATCGCCTATCTCGGGACGGCGGATTCGGCCGACGATCGACTGAAGACCGCCTTCGACGGAGGCACGTCCGCGTCGATTCTTGGAACGATGCTGGCCTGTGTGAAGCCGATTCTGCTCGCCGGGGGTTCGGTCGGTGCCGATGCCGCCGTCAGGCTCGACGACGATGGGCCCGAGTTCAAGTTCTACAAGTATCTGGAGTCGATCGGGGTCCCGGTCTACGTGGAGTCCCGGCCCAAGCTCGAGAACCCTCGGTGGGCCGAGTTCCCCGTCTTCGCGGTCGACGCCTGGTGGAAGCGGTCGGATCCGGCTCACAATCCGGATTGTGTTCCCTGGGCTCTTCCCAACGAGGCGATGCAACGCGATGTCCTTCGCTGGATTCGTGACTATCCGGGATCGAGCACCGACCCCGCGGTGATCGCGGATCTCGTGGCCCGTATCCGTGCAGCGTTGCTCGAGGGTCATACCGTGCTGTTCCGGGGGGACGGGCTTCGAGCCGCCGGCGTATCCATCGAACAAATCGTCGCGGGTATCGACGAACAGCTTGGTGTGGAGTCCGGTTCGGGCGGCGGCGCGGGGGCGGGTGACGTCGACGCGCCGACCGACCCCATGGACGCGATCGAGGCGCAGTCGGAGGCGTTCATGAATCCATCCACCATCGCACCGGTCGCGCCGTCGTCGACCACCCCCGTCGGCGGCGAGGATGCGGCTCAGGCGGCGGCTCCTCGGTCGAGCTCCGGTGGTGGCGGAAGAGCTGGTGGAACCGCCGGCGGATCATCGACTGGCTCCGCCGGTTCGATCGAAGTCAAGCCGCGTGGATCATCGGGGGGCATCCAGATCAAGCCGGGCGCCGGAAGCTCGATTCAGCGAGTGGGGGTGGCCGCCGGCTCGGAGACGGGCCAGATCGACGCGATTCCTCCGCGGGCCCGTACGGTGACGATTCTGCGGATCGGCAGTTCCGGCAAGTCGACCATCCTCCAGAACGCGACCGGAAAGCCGGCGGACTGGATCGAGCGAGCGCGGCGTTCCGCACGTCGGATGCGGATCGTGAACGGCGAGATCTGAGCAACGGCCTGGAGTTCGATTCGACCTCGGATCTCCCGGGTGGAAGTCGTCGGGGCAGACGAGCGGCGAATGGTGCCTTCGACGGGCCTTGACGCAGGCCGCTTCGGTGCCCCAGGCGAATCATCGTCATCCGAGCATGAGGCATCGTGTCGCCGAGACGTGTGGGCACTCGATCGAAGCGATGGACGATTCACGGATGCTCTCGCAGCATGCCGCCGCCAGGAAGGCGCGCCGGCCGAGGCTTCCCCGCGTCCTTGTCCCGATCCCTCACAGGTGCGTCCGCGTCGTCCTTGCCACGCTTTGACTCGGGGCCGAGGCTGGAGCGTGGCTACGGATCAGTGGACGCATACCTGAAGCCGCGGTTGAAGGCAGCGTTTCAGGATGATCGACGTGGTCGACCGTCGGATTCGCTCATTCGGGAGTCGTCGTGTAGTCGGCTTCATCCCATTCATCGTCCATCTCCACGTGGAACGCATCCTCGTCCGTCGAGCCGAAGACGAGTCCGGCGACCTTGAGGATGACGATGAAGAGGATGACGAGGCCGAGCAGCTCGGCGGTGTAGACGGCGATGTCGCCACGGCTGTATGCCACGATCTTCGGACTCATCGCGGCGAGCATGGCGATCGGCCATGGATTCAGGGGTTGGCGACGGAGGATGTCGTCGAAGATCCTGAACACGCCGCCGACGAGCAGGCCGTAGATCGCGGCCATCCAGACCCCGCCGTCATGGAATGCGTTTCCGATGATCCCGGGACCCCAGTTCACGTATCCATCCGAAAACTCACCGAGGCTCTCGGGCAGGCTCTCCCCGACCGCCTGCGGCTTCTCCGGCCACCATTGTCGGGGGATCGGATGGCCGAGCACGTAGAAGAGGGTGTGGAAGTACTCCGGATCTCCATTTCGGTGGAATTCCTCGATGCACAGGAGCGACACCGTGATCGCGTCTTCACGAAGCGCACTTTCCGCATCGCCACCAGTGTCGATCTCGAAGCGTAGAAGCTGCTTGATGCGATCCATGGCGATGCCCGAGTCGGCTTCGCCCATGTAGTCGTGTCGGAATCCGCTGTAGGCGAGAATCACCACGATCGCGCCGACGCCGAGTCCACCGATTCGTCCAAGGGTCGCGGTCGGACTCTGGTATCGCCACTTCGCCCAGTACCACGCGATCGGGACCGCGATCAGGGCGGCGAAGAGTGGATGTCGTCCGGCGCCGAAGAGCGCGACGAAGACGGCCATGGCGAAAGCGACGCCGGTCGCGACGAGATAGATCAGATTGATCGGGTTTCGAAACCAGGAGAAGAGGAACAGGCCGACGCTTGCCGCCGGCATCAGCTTGCCGAGCACGTTCGTGATCTGCCCGATGATCGGAACGTCCACGGGCACCGCGGACGACAGCAGCCCGAGCAGGAGCCCGAAACCGCCGATGAAGAGAATGGCGCCCACGTTCGGAGAGGGGGACCGCCGCCACCGCTTCCGCGCGATCCGTTGCGGGAGGTCCCAGCGGTTGTACGCCCACCAGAAGGTGCTGAAGAAGATCGCGGCCCCGATGAACAACAGGAGGACATCCGAGAAGGGATGATTCCCGCGATAGAGCTGGGTGACTCCGGTCGTGAGCGCCGCCACCCCGAAGAACTTCATGCAACCCAGCAGGAAGAGATGTCGCAGGGTGATCAGGTCGTCGCCGACCACGAGATAGTTGTAGAGAATCGCCGCCAAAGGGGCGATGAGCATGAGGAGCCCGAAGAGGATGATGGGTGTGTCGATCGACATTGGATTCTCATTCGCCCATCGGTCGCCCAGCGACGGTGTGCCCCGCGTCGAGAAGCGTCTTCTCTCGCTTCGCGAGCTCGAGGTCGTTCTCGACCATCATCCGCGCGAGCTCTTCGACACCGGTCTTCGGCGTCCATCCCAGGGCCTCGCGGGCCTTGGAGGGATCACCGAGCAGCTCGGCGACTTCGGCGGGTCGGAAGTATCGAGGATCGATCTCGATGAATTCGTCGGGATCAAGGCCCACTTCGCCGAAGCACAACTCGCAGAATCGCCGAACCGAGATCATCTCGCCGGTGGCGATGACGTAGTCGTCGGGTTTGTCCTGCTGCAGCATCATCCACATCGCTTCGACGTAGTCGCCGGCGAAGCCCCAGTCCCGCATCGCGTCGAGGTTGCCGAGATAGAGCTTCTTCTGAAGGCCCATCTTGATGCGACCGACGGCTCGGGTGATCTTCCGAGTGACGAAGGTCTCGCCTCGACGCGGACTCTCGTGGTTGAAGAGAATGCCGCAGGACGCGTGCATGTCGTAGCTCTCGCGATAGTTGACGGTCATCCAGTGACCGCAGACCTTCGCACAGCCGTACGGGGACCGTGGGTGGAAGGGCGTGGTCTCGCGCTGCGGAACCTCGTGGACCTTGCCGAACATCTCGGAACTCGATGCCTGATAGAAGCGAATCTGCCGACCGGCCCGATCCTGTTCGCTGCGGACCGCCTCGAGGAGTCGAAGTGTTCCGGTGCCCACGACGTCCGCGGTGAATTCCGGTTGATCGAAGCTGACCTTGACATGACTCTGGGCCCCGAGGTTGTAGACCTCGTGGGGCGAGACTTCCTGCAGGATGCGCATGAGGCCTGATCC
>JAACEA010000138.1 GCA_009936695.1 Planctomycetia bacterium | reverse complement strand
TCGCCTGCACCAGTCGGCCGGACTCCGCGATGATCGACACGGACTGCCGGTCGTGGAACACGGGCGGCGGCATCGGCAGTCCCGGCCCCAGCTTGATTCCCGTGCCCTCGGCCTCTGCGGCGATCCGGCGAATCACGTCGATGCCGGGCACCAGGTCCTCGAGCCGCCACGAACGACGGCCACTCGGCTCGTCTCGACGGGCGGGATCCAGGTGCACCAGGGGACGATCGATCGGCACCGATTCGACGTCGCCCACGATCGTCTCGATGCCCGCGTTGTGCCCGGCCATGAACGCCCGAACCGGATCGCGGTCGACGCCGACGCACGGTCCCCGATCCGCCAGCGCCATCGCGTCACCTCCGATCCCACAACAGAGATCCAGCACGGGGTCCGATCCGAATCGCGTCGCCTTCCACGACGCCACGGTGTCGCTGGTGGCCTGCTCGACGCCAACTCGATCGAGCAGCAGTCGAGCCGGATCGTGGAACTTGGCGGCGGCCCGTCGGCGAGCTCCCGCCAGCTCGAGCGCCTCGGGGATCGGCCCCGCGGGATGATCGCGGCGGAGTCTGGTCAACGCCGATGGCGTCACGCCCGCCGCCTCGATTTCGGCGGCGGCCGCAAGCAGCGATTCGGCCTCCGGAGCGGCAAGCGTCCGCCAGGCGTCGAGACGATCATCGGCCATCCACGAACTCTACCAGTCCGCGATCCGTCGACTTCGCCGTCACGTGGGCTTCCCCTCGATACGGCGCCATCGCAACGGCGTTAGCATCTCGCTCCAACCGTGTGGATCCCGACGTCCGTGGTCCCTCGAACCCAAGCCCCGTCGTTCCCTGGAGCGCCCCACCATGCCCGACATTCGATCCGCCGACGTGATGCGTGCCTCCGGAACGTTCGCCATCGCCGAGGGCGTCTTCCTCGTGCTGGGTGGTGCGATGCTGGTCGTCGCCCCGTTCGCCTCGGTGGTGCTCCTCACCCAGTTCACGGGCGCGTTCCTCCTGCTGGCCGGCATCGTCGGCACCATCCGGGCCGCGGGAAGCCCCTCGGGCCAGCACGGCAGCGGCGCCGGCATCTTCGGACCGATCATCGCCGCGATCGCGGGTCTCATCCTGCTCCTCGATCCGACGCTGTCCGCCGCCTTCCTCGCGAAGGTCCTCGGCGCGATCCTCCTGATCACCGGGGCGATGCAGATCGCGGCGGCGTGCGGGATGCGGGGACGCGATCAGTGGACGCTGATGCTCGCGGGCGGCATCGTCACCCTCCTGCTCGGGCTCGTGGTCTTCATGATGCCCGGTGTCGCGATCCTCGTCTTCGCGGTGTTCACCGGCGTCCAACTGCTCTTCCTCGGCATCATGATGATCCGGGGCGGTCGCGAGATCCGTCGGGTCGCCCCGCGAGGCTGATCCGTGGCGTTCTTCGGAGACGGCATGTCCATCCGCGAATTCCTCCGACATCACTACCGCCACTTCAACGCCGCGACGCTGGTCGACGCGGCGGAGGGTTACTGCGATCATCTCGCGTCCGACGGCCGCATGATGGTGACGCTCGCCGGTGCGATGAGCACCGCCGAACTCGGCGTGTCGCTCGCCCGCATGATCCGCGAGGACAAGGTCCACGCGATCTGCTGCACGGGGGCGAACCTCGAGGAGGACATCTTCAATCTGGTCGCCCACGATCACTACGAGCGGATCCCGGACTGGCGGGCCCTCACCGCGGCCGACGAACAGGGCCTGCTCGATCGGCATCTCAACCGCGTGACCGACACCTGCATCCCGGAGGAGGAGGCGTTCCGGCGGTTGGAGGATCTGCTGGTCGAACAATGGCAACGCCTCGCGGCGGACGGAGCGCGTGACTTTCCGCATCGAATCCTCTATCGAATGATCCGCGAAGGCCGGCTCGACCGACATCACCAGATCGATCCGCGTGATTCCTGGATGGTCGCGGCCGCGGAGAAGGACCTTCCGATGTTCGTGCCGGGTTGGGAGGACTCGACCTCGGGCAACGTGTTCGCCGCCCACTGCATCGCGGGCGACGTGCCCGATCCCAATCTGATCAAGGGCGGGATCGAATACATGATCGAGCTCGCGTCGTGGTACACCGAGTTCACCCGGGAGCGATCGCTGGGCTTCTTCCAGATCGGTGGCGGCATCGCGGGCGACTTCCCGATCTGCGTGGTCCCGATGCTCCACCAGGATCTCGGCCGCGAGAACGTGCCGCTCTGGGGCTACTTCTGTCAGATCGGCGACTCCACGACCAGCTACGGGAGCTACTCCGGCGCGGTCCCCAACGAGAAGATCACCTGGGGCAAGCTCGCCGCGGACACCCCGAAGTTCATGATCGAATCCGACGCGACGATCGTCGCGCCCTTGATCTTCCAGTACGTCCTCGAATCCTGATCACGCGGGACGACGTCGGAAGAGGGCACGGAACCGACGATTCGGCGGATCCTCGCCGTCGGTGAAGTCCTCCCACGATTCGAGCACCAGCCCGCCGGTCTCGAAGCCGCCGCACTCCACACGACTGATCGGCCAGGGAGGACCTTCGAGATCCGCGTCGACGTCGTCGTCGCGTCCCCGCATCACCGCGAGGAGCACGCCGCCGGGCGCGACACAGTCGGCGACCGCGCCGAAGCCCCCGGTCCGATCGGCCGGCGGAATCGCCTGCAGGGTGTACACCTCGAGCACGAGATCGAAGCCGTCGCGACGATAGTGGTCCGGGAGTTGGAAGAGATCCCGGACTTCGTAGCGGACCCGCGAGTCCGGGTGCCTGCTTCGGCAACCTTCGATCGCCGACGGCGAGATGTCGAACGCGGTCACGTCGAAACCGAGGTCGGCGAGCGCCTCGGCGTCGTCGCCGAAGCCGCATCCGAGCACCAGGGCGCGGCCGCCGGTCGGCATCCCGGGCAGCGCCATTCCCGCCACGAAATACGGATTCGGCGCATCGTCCGCCCAGGGGACGAGTTCGGTTCGACCGGCCGCGTCGCGGTACAGCGATTCGAACCAGTCGCACGGCGCGCCACGGGCGCGGGCGGCGCGAACGAGCCCGTCGATCTTCGTTCGCAGCGCCTCGGGTTCCATTCCCGGATCGTATCCGACGGCGTGGTCAGGTTCCGCGAGCCGCGAGGATCTCCGCCAGCACCCGGTGCACCAGCTTCGCGGCGAGGAAGTCGCACGCCCAGTGCGCCGGATGCGGGAGCAGTTCGACCACGTCGAATCCGATCACGTTCCGGCGGGCCGCCAGCCGGCCGACGAAGGCGTTCACGGTGCGCCAGTCGAGTCCCCCGGGCTCGGGCGTTCCCGTCGCCGGCATGCTTCCGGAATCGAAGGCGTCGAGATCGATCGTCAGATACACGTCCTCGGGGACGAGATCGATCGCTCGATCCATCCAGGCGTCGTCGGTCGCCTCGAGGATCTCGTGGGCCGGAAACACCCGGTCGTGATCCATGGTGTCGTACTCGCTTCGGTCGATCGCGCGAATCCCGACCTGCACGATGCCCGCGACCTCGCGGGCCCGGGCCATGACGCACGCATGATTGAACGGTGAACCGTGATACGACTCGCGGGTGTCGCCGTGGGCATCGATCTGGACGACCCCCATCCGGGCTCCTCCGGATCGCACCGCCGCCGCGGCCGCCCGGATCGCGCCGATCGAGACGGAATGTTCGCCCCCGAGGAGGATCGGCATCGAACCGCCCTCGATCACCTCCGTCACCACCTGCTCGACGATGTCCGCGAGCGTCGCGGGGTCGCCGTCGTGAAGAATGGGCGGCCCGGTGAGGATGCCGGCGCGATGCGGTTCGATCAACGTCTGGAGATCGAAGAGTTCGACCTCCGCACTCGCTTCGAGGAGCGCCGCGGGCCCACGGTCGGCTCCCTTGCGCCAGGTGCTGGTCGCGTCGTACGGAACCGGAACGATGACCGCCGCCGGAACCCCTTCCGGCGGATCGACCCCCAGAAACGCGGGGAGGACGGATTCGTCTTGATCGTTCATGGCGACATGCTTCCGGCCGGGAGGAGGATTCGACGACCGGAAGTGTACGATCCGGCGGGTCGGCCGACCGAAGCCGTCACGTCATGATCACGTCCTCGGACCATGTCGGATAGATTCGAGACATGAACGCCGCCCCCCGGACCGGACCGACCGTCCGCCAGTCCACCATCATGATCATCGCCACGAGCTTCGCGGCGTTTCTCGCCGGCCTCGCGGCGCTCTACTTCGTCTACGCGGACCGGGCCGGCGGACGAGCGGTCGACTGGCTTTCCGGTCGTGTGGAGTTTCTCGGGATCTCCATCACGGGGGTCTGGACGGTGATCCTCCCCGCCCTCGGCGTCGCGATCACCATGCCGCTCATCGTCTGGCTTCAACGACGCTTCTTTCCGGGCACCGAAGGCACCGGAATCCCCCAGGCCATCGCGGCGATCCAGATCGGCGAGCGACCCGAGCGCGGCCTCATGCTCTCGGTTCGGATCGCCATCGGGAAGATCCTCCTGTTGAGCATGGCCCTGATCTCCGGAATCACGGTCGGACGCGAAGGGCCCTCCGTCCACGTGGCCGCGTGCTGCATGCATCTCAGCCGTCGCTTCTGTCGTTTCCATCCATGGCTCGTCCAGCGGGGCCTGATCCTCGCCGGGTCGGCCGCGGGCATCGCCGCGGCGTTCAACGCACCGGTCGCCGGCGTCATCTTCTGTTTCGAGGAGGTCGGCCGGATCTTCGACAAGCAGAGCGCCATCGCGATCATCCGGACCGTGGCGATCGCGTGCCTGGTCGGCGTGGTCTTCCTCGGTGACTACGAGTTCTACGGATCGAGCAACAGCGGCGCAGGTCTGCCGCTTTCGATCGACGGCGATTTCGGCGCCTGGTTGCTCGAACTGCGGCAGTGGATCGCGGTGCCCGTGGTCGGAGTCCTCGGTGGTTTCCTCGGCGGCTGGTTCGGTCGCGGCGTGGTCGGCGGCAGCCGACGCCTCGCGCCGTTCCTCATGGCGAATCCGCTCCGCACCGGCATCGTGCTGGGGCTGGCCCTGGCCGCCACCGGTGTGCTCTCCGGCGGGTCGAGTTACGGCGGAGGCCACGACCAGGCGGAACAGATGCTCGAGACCGCGGCGGCGACCAACGCCCCCATCGCGACCTGGAGCGATCCGCTCGGCAAGGCCGTCGCGAGTTTCACCAGCCTGATCAGCGGCATCCCCGGCGGGCTCTTCGATCCCAGCCTCGCGGTCGGCGCGGGTCTCGGGCAGCTGACGCACGGCTTCTTCGAAGGCACCATCGCCCCCGGAATCGGCCTGCCCGAATTCATGCTGATCTTCATGGCCGCCTACTTCGCCGGCGTCGTCCAGAGTCCGATCACGGTCTTCGCGATCCTCTTCGAGATGACCGGGGCGTACGGGATGATCCTGCCCCTCATGTTCGCCGCCACCGTCGGGGCCTCCGTGGCCGGTCGCATCTGCGAGCCGTCGATCTACGAGGCGCTCGCCGCGTCGTTTCTCGAGGCCAAGGGCGTTGGAACCGATCCTCGGACCGATTGATTCCGGCATTCGCCGGTTCGGCCCTCAGACGGGATCCGGCTCGAGGTAGGTGTAGCCCGCCAGTCCGGTCTCGAACGCCAGCACCATCTCGCGACTCTCGCGGGCGGTCATCGAACCCCGATGCACCGAGCCTTCGCACTCCCTGCGAATCGCCCTGGCCAGCAAGGTCGGGTCGTACTGCATGTAAGCGAGCACTTCGCGGACGGTGTCCCCCTCCACGATCTCCTCGATCCACCACTTGCCCGAGTCGTCGACCCGGACGTGGGCGACGTGGGTGTCGCCGAAGAGATTGTGCAGGTCACCGAGCGTCTCCTGATAGGCCCCGACCAGGAACGCGCCGAGGAGATACCGCCTTCCCGCCTCCAGTTCGTGGAGCGGAAGCCATCGCTTCACATCCTCGCGGTCGATGAATCGATCGACCTTGCCGTCGGAATCGCAGGTGAGATCGGCGAGCGTGCCCCGCCGGGCGGGCGTCTCGTCGAGTCGATGGATCGGCATGATCGGGAACACCTGCTCGATCGCCCAGCAGTCCGGAAGCGACTGGAACACCGAGAGGTTGCAGAAGTAGACATCGGTGAGGAGATCGTCGAGTTCCGCGAGTTCCTCGGGAACCGGATCCAACGACGTCGCGAGTTCCCGGGCCCGGAGCGCCAGCGTCCAGAAGATCCGCTCCACCTCGGCCCGATGTTCGAGCGACATGTAGCCGAGGGTGAAGAGGTTGACCGCCTCGGCCCGCGCGCTCTCCGCGTCATGCCAGCACTCCAGCAGGTTCTCCGCGTCCATCCGTCGCCAGGCGTCGAAGAGGTCGACGAGCGGACGGGCGGGCTCCTCGCCGTCCCGACCGCGCAGGCCTTCGAGATCCTCGGGGATTCGATGGGGCTCGAAGCGATTCGCCCCGAGCACGTCGAAGACGAGAACGCTCTGCTGGGCGACCATGGCTCGCCCGCTCTCGGTCACGATGTTCGGATGCGGCACGTTCCGTTCGTCGCAGATCGACTGGATGCGGTGCACGACGGTCGAGGCGTACTCCTCGAGGGAGTAGTTCCGGCTGAACGCGGAGTTGGCCTGGCTGCCGTCGTAGTCGACCCCGAGCCCGCCCCCCACGTCGATGAACTCCACCGAGGCCCCGAGCCGGTGAAGCTCGGCGTGGATCCGGGTCAGCTCGCCCACCCCGGCCGCGACCTGCCGGATGTCGTTCATCTGGCTTCCCATGTGGCAGTGGAGCAGCTGGAGGCAGTCGAGCATGCCGCGATCCCGGAGGAGATCCACGGCCTGCAGCACTTCGGCGAGCGTCAGCCCGAACTTGGCCTTCACCCCGCTCGAACTCGCCCATCGCCCCGCACCCTGGACGTTGAGATTCACGCGAATCCCGATGCGGGGCCGCACGTCGAAGCGCTCCGCGTGCCGGAGCACGAGTTCGAGTTCCTCGAGGTTCTCGATGACCGGAACGATCATCCGCCCGAGCTTGGTCGCGAGCATCGCGAACTCGATGTAGCGATCCTCCTTGAAACCGTTGCAGACCACGAGTCGATCCGGCTGTTCGACGGTCATCGCGAGCACCGCGAGGAGTTCGGGTTTCGATCCGACCTCGAAGCCGAATCCCATTCCCCCGCTGATGCGGCCGACGTCCTCGACCACGCTTCGCTGCTGGTTCACCTTGATCGGATAGACCCCGCGGTACGCCCCTCGATAGTCGTGCTGTCGGATCGCGTCATCGAAGGCCTGACGAAGATCTCCGAGCACCGTCTCGAGGACGTCGCCGAAGTGCAGCAGCAGCGGCGTGGAGTAGCCGCGTTCTCGCACGCCGTCGACGATCTCCAGGAGATCGACCTCGCGACCGGCACACCGGTCCGGCCGAACCGTCATGTTGCCGCGCGCATTGATCGCGAAGAAGCCGTCCGCCCAGGACTCGACGGCGAATCGGGCCTCGTTCTCCTCCACTGGCGAGAGCGCGGTCTGGGGGGCGTCGGTCACCCCCGACGTGATGGTGGACGAGGACTTGGACAAGGTCGGTCTCCGGTGCCTCGAAGCGGAGGCGACGAAGTGTACCGTCGGACATGCCGGTTCAGTCGCCGGAGGAAGCTTCGTTCCGGAGACTCCGGGCGATGGAGGCTTCGTGGACGGGCATGCTCGCTCGATCCAGACGATCCTTCGCCGCATGGAAGGCGTCGGGATCCACGGATCGCGGATCCTCCCGGGCCTGGGTGATCAGGGCCTGGAGCTCGACCAGGCCGGCTTCGACCGACGCCACCACCTCGGTGTCGACGTCCGCGCGAACCCGATCGAGGGCCTCGGTGATCCACTTCACGTCGAGGGCCGCGTTGACCGCGAGATCGACGACCCGGTGGACCATCATGTCGTCCCGGGCGTGGGTGACGGAATCGGCCTCGATCCGGTCCACCTCGTCGCGGGTCAGACCGTTGCTCGGAACCACCTGGACCCGGGCCCGGCGGCCGCTGCGTCGCTCCACCGCGTCGACGCCGAGCACCCCGTTGGCATCGACGTTGAACGCGACCTCGATCTGCGGAATCCCGGCGGGCATCGGCGGCAGTCCGCGAAGTTCGAATCGAGCGAGACTTCGACAGTCCGCGACCATCTCCCGCTCTCCCTGCACGACGTGCAGGCCGACGTTCAGCTGGCCGTCCACGCTGGTCGAGAACATCTCGACCGAACGGGTCGGGACCATCGTGTTCCGCACCACCAGTTTGGCGACGGCCCCGCCCGCGGTCTCGAGGCCGAGACTCAGCGGAATCACGTCGAGCAGGAGCGCGTCCCGTCGGGTGCCGGCGAGGATCGAACCCTGCACCGCGGCACCGAGGGCGATCACGCGATCGGGATCCAGGGCCACGTAGGCGGGTCGATCGAACCAGGTCTCGACGGCCTCTCGGATCATCGGCATCCGCGTGGATCCACCGACCAGCACCACCCGGTCGATCGCGGCACGTTCGAGCCCCGCATCCTTGAGGGCCCGCTCGCACGCGTCCAGCGTTCGATCGACCAGTGGACGAGCGGCGACTTCGAAGTCGGCGCGGTCGAGTGTTCGATCGAGATCGGGCACCACGCCACCGCCATCGAGCCGGATCCGCGTCGCCGCCGCGTCGCTCAACGCGATCTTGGCCCGGCCGCCGACCGCCCGGAGCACCGCGAGTCGACGGGCCCGGCGTTCCGGATCGGATTCGGCCATCGCCGCGTCGTGAAGATCCTCGAGCAGAACGCGATCGAAGTCGTCACCACCGAGGCGCGTGTCGCCTGCGGTGGCGAGCACCCGAAAGATCGCCTCGCCGTCGGGTGAGGACGGGTCCGCGGGCATGACCTCGAGAACGGTGACGTCGAAGGTCCCTCCACCGAGGTCATAGACGACGATCGTCTCCGCGTCGCCGCGGCCGCCGATGCCGTAGGCGAGGGCCGCCGCCGTCGGTTCGTTGAGAATCCGCACCACGTCGATGCCCGCGATCCGGCCCGCATCACGGGTCGCCTGTCGCTGAGCGTCGTCGAAGTACGCGGGAACCGTCACCACCGCCCGACGGACCGGAACGCCGAGTGCTTCCGACGCCCGATCGCGCAGATGCGCCAGCAGGTCCGCGGAGATCTCCTCGGGACTTCGCATGCGACCGTCGATTTCGATTCCCGAAAGCCCACGGGCCCCCTCGACCACCCGGTAGGGCGACGCTGCGGCGTCTTCACGACGATCATCGAATCGCCGCCCCATGTAGCGCTTCACGCTGTAGACGGTTCGCGTCGCATGATCTTCCAGCCCGGCGGCGGCCTCGCGACCGACCGCTTCCACCACGTCGCCTCGATAGCGAACCACCGACGGCACCAGACCGTTCCCGTTCTGGGATGATGCCTCGTCCTCGACGGATTCGAGATCCGAACCGAGACTCAGGATCCTCGGACCGGCGGCGTCGGCAAAAGCGACGAGTGAATTCGTGGTCCCCAGGTCGATTCCGACGATCGGATCGTCCGGAACGCTCGCGCGACAGGCCTCGGTTGCGACCTGCGTCTTCGATGATGGGGAGTCGCCGGACATTCCGGGCAGTGTACGAACCGGGCGGACCCCGGGCTCGTCCCCACCCGGATCCGCTCAGGGTTCTTCGCCGGGCCTGACGAGGACGATCCGACTCCCACGCCCACCTGGGGCCACGGAAGCGCCATCCGCATCGAGGCGAAATCGCGTCCGGTCAGTCGCCCTTGATCAGTGCCTGGACGTTCTCATCGATCTCATCCGACACGTCCGAAACGTCGGCGGCCGTGAACATGATCGGACCGGCGAGCCGGTTCGCGAGGGTCGCGAGGCGATTCCGGATTCGAGTCCGGCTTGCTTCGATTTCGGCGATGAGCGTCGGGTCGGGCGCCCATTCGGAACTGGTCTCCCCGATCGGATCGACCGGAGGGATCGGAGTCGGCACGGCAGAATTGTTGGAGTTTCTTGACACCTCGGTACTTCCAATTGTTGATGGTGGAAACGCTCACGCCGAGTGCGACTGCTGCCTGCTCGTAACTCAGTCCTCGACACACGATCAAACGAATTGCGGCCTGTTCATTGTCCGTCAGGTTTCGCAGGGCTGCTGCAAGCGTCCCGGCGTGGACTCGGGTGATCTCCGAGCTCCCGACACCCCCATCCACACGTCGATCGGCTCGGACCTCGAACCGACCTTCTTCATCGGCGGCCAGCCGACGCCCGCCCTGGCGGCCCACCGCCTCCAGCATCCGTCGCGAACGCCGTTCCTGGTGATACCCCTTGCGAACGAGGTTTTCACCCACACGGAAGAGGTAACTCACGGTGATCTCGCGCGTTTCAAGATTTTCGAGACGAAGGAGCCGAAAAAAGACCTCCTGAACCACGTCCTCGGCACGCTCCGGCCCGATCAGACGTCGAATGAAGGCCCCGAGCGGTCTGTGATGCTGCTTGTAGAGCGAACGCACCATGGCCCGCCGGGCCTCCGGAACCGCTGTCGGACCGATGCTGGAGGTGGCGGCGTCAGCCGCCCTCGTGTGAGCTTGCACCGTCTTCGCGGATGCTTCACGATTCAAGACAAGTGGTTCGGTGTTCATGTGAAACGTGGTCCTTCCCGAATCATCGATGCCGACCTGAGTCGCCTTGCGGGCCACTCGAACGAGAAGGCTCGACCGACACCGGATCCGTGGCGGCGACTGTACGCCTGCATCCGGGAGGTTCTCGTCGATCCCGCCCTTTTTCGGGTGAATCGATGGCCCGCGTCGGCGGTGTGATTCCTACAACCCTCCCAGGTGGCCCTCAGCCCCGAGAAACAGGCTTCTGGCGATCAAAAAGAGGGTTTCTGACGCTGTTCAGGGCCCGAACAAGCCCAGATACTCAGCCGCGGACGTCCGATGAGGCAGATCTCGCCGAAGCCCTGCGGCAAGATGCCGTCCGGTTCACCCGGCCGCGTTGTCGGCCCGAGGAAGCCCGTCGAGCACCCCCTGGTACCGCTGGGCCCCGATCGCCTGCAGTGCTTCAAGCAGTTCGGTCGTGCCTTGGTCGAAGGTACGGCCATCCGCCTTGATCTCGAACTTCCGCCGAACACCCTTGAGTCGAAGGTCGACCTCGAGCAGGCGAGGCCCGCTCGACGTGGTCGGCGGCATGAAGTCCGGGGCAAGCCAGCCGATGTCCTCGATCACCTTGGTGAGGGTGCGTTGGACGTCCTTCGGAAACGGCAGTTCGATGGGCGTCTCGCCCTCGTGGGCTTCGCGGCCCCCACCGTAGAAGAAACGACCGTCCGCCCGCCATTTGTAGAGGGCGTAGCGTTGCTCCTCGCCATCGGCATCGAGCAGAAGGAGCTTGATCGCCTGCTGATTGGTTTCGCTGGGAGCGGTGTCCGCACCACCGGGCCCGACGCAACCGACAAGCAGCATCGCCGCGCACAGGAACATCGCCCCCTGCAACTCGGGGGTCCGTCGGCCGAGGCATGCCCTGACAAGGCTCGTGCTTCGCATCAGGTGTCTCCCTTCGCGGGATTCCGGTATCGAGCCCAGGGGTCCGGACCGAAGTCGTAGCGTTCGGGGAAATCGATCGAGTCGTTCGGCGGATCATCGAAGGCCCAGGCCAGCGCCGCGAGGCGTCGGAGCGCTGATCGCATGCGGGCGTCTTCCATCGCCGCGGCCGCGGCCGGCGTGGTGTCCGGTGGAATCTCGAACCGGCGGACGATCGCCCAGTCCCGCCCACCACGCTGCAGGGCGAGGATCTGGATGATCTCGTCGTCGGCTGGAACGAGCCGACCGAGGTTGCCGTCGTAGTCACCGACCACCGGATCGCCGAATCCGAGTTCGTCGAGGCCCCGCCAGAGTTCCTCGAGCTGGGCGCGGTAAAGGTGCCGAGCCACGCCGGGACGATCATCGACCCGAAGGTCGGCCCCGACATCGGCCCGCAGCACCCCGTCCGGCAGGATGATGGCCCGGGCGGGTCGGAATTGGACCGGCCAGGCCCCCGGATCCCGCCGGATCCGCCGGCCGAGGTCGTCTCCCACCAGAACCGTCGCATCGATCACCGCGTCCGCCGGAACCGCCCCCTCGGTCGAGGCCGGTGGCGAACTGCATGCCGCGGCCACCAGCAGCGGGAGGCACGTGGCGAGGAGGCGAAGGCGAAGCGTCGATCGAGATCTCGAACCGGAAAGCGACATGCATGGAAAGTAGCAGGCCCGTTCGAGGTCCGCCGGGATCCTCGACGGGGTACCCTCCTCGAATCATGCGAACGAGCATCAACTGGCTGAACGACTATCTCGACCCCCCCCTGGACGCGGCGACCCAGGCCGACCTCCTCACCGCGGCCGGATTCCCCTTCGACGGGGAGGACATCGCCGAGAACGGCGAACCGTGGCAGGAGATCGAGACCACGAGCAAC
>JAACEA010000137.1 GCA_009936695.1 Planctomycetia bacterium | reverse complement strand
TCTCGTCGATCATCGGCAGGTCGGCGTCGAACTCGGCCCGATCGGGGCTTTCCTCGGTCGTCTGGGCCCGGACGATCGCGGCCAGGACCCGATCCTGCTCGGCCTTGAAGTCGCTGGTGAGATAGCCCTCGCGCCAGAGCTGGTGCAGCGCGCCGATCGTCTCGCCGTAGGTCAGACCGATGCCGGGGGCGGGGGCCTCGATGGTGGTCCGATGCCCGAAGTACGCGACCAGCTGCCCGACTTCGGGGCTGACCTCGTCGATCTGGGCCGGAAGGTTGGCGGCCTCGCGGTAGAACACCTCGAGCCGACCGTCTCCGCTGTCGGCCTTCATGAGGAGACGATTGCTCCACGCCTCCAGGAACATCGGCCGCTCCACCTCCTGGCCGTCGCCGAAGATCACGATTCTCGGGCGCCCGGTCTGGGCCACGTAGATCAGCGGTCGATCGCTCGGAACGAGGTTCAGAATGAACTTGTCATCGATGTCGTAGGCCGCGACGATCGGGTCGGCCCGCTTCTCGAGGGCCTCGAAGGTCGCGAGCCGGATGTCGACGTCCTCCGCGTCGAGGAGGGGGCGAAGCCCCATCTCGATCGTCGGATTCGGGCCCATCTCCGAAAGAAGCTTGATGCAGGCGAGCTTCGCATCCACGGTTCCGTCGTTCGCGATCGCGACGAGGTGGGGGGCCACCGAGGCGTCGTCGAGCTTGGCACCGGCGATCAGGGCGGCGAGCCTCGGGCCTTCCTCCGGATAGTCGTAGAGATCCTGGATCACCGGGATCGACTTCGGCCCCAGGGCCTGCCAGCGGAGGGTCGCTTCCTTGGTGAATCCGGGATTCGCCAGCAGGGCGCGGCGTACGCTCAACGCAGTCGCCTCGACGGCTTCCGGACGGAGCGAACTGTGCTTCACGAGATCGACGAAACGCTGGGGGTCGTCATGATGGCTCGGCGGAACCGTGAGCATGATCTCTTCACCGCTCTTGCCGTGGGCGGTCTCGTCGCTCTGACCGGGCTCTCGCGGAAACCGGGAGTTGATCGCATCCCGAACCGCCATCGCACGCACGTGACTTCGCACCGCCATCCGCAGCTTGAGCGGCATGTCGTCGTCGACGATGCCGCCATCCATGATCCGGCCCGTGAGCCGATCGACGGTGTCCTTGTTTCGAGCATTCGGCTCGGCGAACGGATTGATGAAGATCTGACCTCTGGCCTTGGCGAGGGCGGTGGCCTGCTTGGGCCCGACACTGATGTCACCGGGCCGGAGATCCGTCGTGTAGAGCGTTCCGCCTTCGAGGCTCGTGGTACCGGTTCCCGGTGCCGAATACACCCGAACGTCGAAACGACTGTCCGCGACGCCGCCGGGCGGGATCACCCCCTCGACGACCACCACCGCGGTGTCTTCCGAGTCCAGCAGGCGTTCCGGAGAGATGTCGCCGTAGCCGGTCGCCGGGTTCCCGACGCCTCGCCGGGCCATTTCCTGAAGCATCCAGGAACGGACCTGGGCCGGCATCAGGCGACTTCCGGTGCCCCGAAGTCCGACCACGAGTCCGTAGCCTCGGACGATCGTGGGATTCTCGCCCGCGATCGCGGCCTCGCTCGCAACGGTGCCTCGCATGATCGGCTGAACGTCGATCTCGAAGTTCCGGCGCTCTAGGCTGGAGGCGCCCTTTTCCGGGTCGACCCGTTCCACCATGTCGCAGGCGACGAAGGAGCCGAGGAACGGAAGCAGGGTGGCGACGAGAATGACACGAAGGTGACGCATGACGCTTGGATTCCAGTCGACGGGCGGCTGCGGAGGAGCAGCGGATCCGACCGTAGATCCTAGCATTCATCACCCGCAGGATCGCCGGGCCGCCCTCTGGAAACGACATGACACGGCCCGGAAGCCGTGTCATGCCCGTGCCCGGAGACACGCTCTCTCTCTCTCGACCCCCATTCTCCGTGCCACCGACCCGGAAACAGCTGGAAGGGTGATCGACGCTCAGTCACCCGCCATGGCTCGACGGACATCTCGACGATGGAAGGCGTAGAGGCTCAGGGCGATGCAGGCGGTGGTCCAGGCCACGGTCATGAGGTCGTCGGTGAGCATGTCGGGGTTCCTTCCTGGCGTTGCGGGGGGCTGATGTGATCGCAGACTGGTAGCGTCGACGCCCCGGCCCGTGACAGCCACGGCTCGAGAAAACCGGATTTCGCATCGGCCCCGTGCGGCGGGGGCGTTCGAAGCTGTCGTCCAGCGGAAAAGGAAGAACCCCCGGGAGCGTCGCCGCTCGCGGGGGTTCTTCGAATCTGGCCACGGGCTCCGAGGCCCGGGTCCGGTTCAGTCCGCCGCAAGGGCGGATTGAACG
>JAACEA010000136.1 GCA_009936695.1 Planctomycetia bacterium | reverse complement strand
GAGCGGGCCATCTCCCAGGGATGGTCGAACTCGTGATAGACGTCGACCAGAAGGATCAGGTCGACGGACTCCGAGGCGAGGCCGGTGTCGTCGATCCGGCCGAGAATCGGCTCGACGTTCTCGATACCCTCCCGTTGAAGTCCCTCTCCGAGGATTCGAAGCATCTCGGGCTGGATGTCGGTCGCATAGATCCGTCCGGTCTGGCCGACCTTCGGGGACATTCGCCGCGTGAAGTATCCGGAACCGGCGCCGATGTCGGCCACCGCCATGCCCGGACGAAGGCCGAGCATGTCGACGAGGAGGTCCGTGCGTTCTTCGCGCTCCCGTTCGGGTCGTTCGAGCCAGCCGGCCGCGAAATGGCCCATGACCTGGGCGATCTCGCGATCGAAGTAGGCGACGCCGATGCCGTCACGGGTGGCCTGCATCGATCGGTAGACCGGGCCCCGGGTCTCGGCATCTTCGATGGGCATCGGTTCGAGTCGAAGAAGGATGGCGATCGAATCACCGAGCGTGGTCGGCGCCGCGAGTTCGATCCGGCGACGCCCGCCGTCCAGTTCTCGAACCTCCGCCTCGGCGAAGGGCGCTGCGAGGATCGCCGAATACGACTCGCGCGAGATCTTCGCATCGCCCTCGAAGCGATGGCCGGTTCGATCGCGTCGACGCCCCAGCGTTCGTTCCCGGGCCTGCTCGAACGTGATTCGATATCGGCCCGGCTCGCCGTCGAGACTGGGAACGTCCACGGTGAGTTCGAACTTCGAATCCTCTGCTTTCTCGAGGAGGGGCATGGCCGCCGACTCGATCGGGTCCGCGAAGCTCGGACGGGCGATCACGGTCACGGCGGGCGACGCTTCGATTCCGGCGAGGCTCGCCGGCGAGACCTGGCCCGAACCGAGAAGATCGAGGATGTCTCGAGCGTCCGAATGGGACCGGTCGATTTCAAGGAGGATCACCTGCATCCGCGCGGGCGGAACGACCCCGCCGACCAGGTTCGCGTGAGCCCGTCGTACGGCGTTGATCGCGGCAGGCGTCCCTCGGGCGACGATCCAGTCACGGTGCCGTTCGACGATTCCATTCGGTCCAGCGGCCTCGGCAAGCAGGAACAACGCGATCTCACCGGGGTCGATGCCGGATGACGGCACCGCGTCGGTGGGAAGGCGACGCAGGTCGAACATCGCCACGGCTTCCGGTTCGGTCGTGGTCGGCGTGGCGGGGTCGGTGGACGGCATCTCCGGTGCCGCGGTTGGTGGGGCGGTTTCCACCTTGGGGACGCCTGGCGGGGCCGCGACGACGGCACCCAGGGTGAAGAGCCCGAGGACGATCGCGACGGCCCGGGCGAGGAGCGGCGTCGGTTGGAGTGGCGGGCAAGGTCGAGACATGGTTGGACTCCATCGGCGGAAACGCTGGACATCACCGTCCCATTCGGCCACGGTATTCGTTTTCCAACCCCGGGTCGATTCGAGATCCGGCACGGAGCCGCGCATGTGTGGACGATACGCCCTCGATCTCGGCGGTGGTGAACTTGCGGCGCTGCTCGGCTGCCGAGACGTCACCGCGGGTGGTTTCGCGGCTCGATGGAACATCGCCCCGACCACGACCGCACCGATCATGGTGGCGTCCTCGGGGGGATCGCCGCGACTCGATCTGGCTCGCTGGGGCATCGTGCCGCCTTGGCGGCCGGTCGGGCATCCCGGACGGCCGCTGATCAACGCCCGAGCGGAGACGGTCTTCGAGAAACCGGCCTTTCGATCGGCGGCGGAGTCGGGGCGATGCATCGTTCCCGCACGGCTCTTCTACGAGTGGCGTCGATCGGGGCGGCGACGGGAACCGTTCGCGATCGAACGAGGCGATGAATCACTGATGTGTTTCGCGGGAATCCTCGAGCGGGGCGGGACGACCCCGGGATTCGCCATCATCACGACCAACGCGAATGTCACGATCGCGGGAATCCATGACCGCATGCCGGTGGTTCTGGACGAGGCGGGCGTGGGCGAATGGCTCGAAGACCGCGACGACGGCCTCGACGGCAGGGCACGCCTCGAACGGCTTCTTCGTCCGGCGCCCCGCGAGCTCCTCACGGTCCGCCCGATCGGTGATCGCGTGAACGACGTCCGGCACGAGGGGCCGGATCTCCTGGATCCGCCCTCGGATGAGGAGGACCTTTTCGGGACGATCGGTTGCTCCGATGATCCCGACCCATGATGATGCGAAGATGACTGCGACGCCGGTACCGGCAATCTCGGATCCCCCGCGCCTGATCATGGGCATGCCGCGGGGTGGAACCACGGCGATGACGCGGGCGCTCAACGCGGATCCGCGGGTCGCGGCGTACGGGGAATCGCTCTTCTGGGGAAGGCACTGGGTGGCCCCCGGCGAGGACGGCCGACTGGATGCGGACGATCTGGCCCGGGCGGCGGAACTGCTGCGGGGAAACATCCTGGTCCCGTACAACGGGCCGGGGGCGCTTGCATCGGATCCTCGGGTCATGCCTGAGGCGGGTGCAGCCGCGATCCTGGAATCTCCGGCCGGCATCAAGCCGGCCGTCGTCTTCAAGGCGATCGGCGAAGCCATCGCCAGGGGTGCAGGACGTGAAATCTGGGTCGAGAAGACGCCGCATCACCTCCAGCATCTGGAACGGATCTTCGCGGCCATGCCGGAGGCCAGGGTGTTGGTGATGATCCGGGAGCCTGAAGCGTTCCTTCGGTCCTACAAGCATCAGGGCGATCGAAAGTCGCCTGAGATTCGATCGCGATTCCACCGTCTCTACCATCCGATGCTTGCGAGTCTCGTCTGCCGTCGCACGCTTCAAGAGGCGAAGCGGGCGGTGATGAAATGGCCCGAATCGGTGATGCTCGTTCGGCTCGACGAGGTCCGGTCCGATCCGCCGCGCGTCATGGCTCGGATTCGTCGGCATCTCGCGCTTCCGGATTTCGAAGATGCGGAGTTCGAGCGTTCGAATTCGAGTTTCGAAGGCGTCGCTGCTTCTCCGAAGCCCCTGGGCGCGGCTGAAATCATCTGGCTTCGTCTCCTGACGGGACGCACCTCGAAGGCGCTGGGGCTGCCGATTCCGAACCGTCGTATCGCACCGATTCGATTCCTGGGTTCGGTGCTCGGAGTGGTCCCCTGGTCGATTCGAAACTGGAAGACCATCAGTCGGCTCGACGAGCGCGGAATTCGGGGCATGATCCGTCGCTGGCTGAGATGACCCCGCCGGATGGCCGGTTGCACGCCGGCCGTGCCCCTGTTTTTCGGGTTGACAGCAACCAATCGAAAGATACCCTAACAAAGACCGATCAGAAGTGGTCAGGTCCGTGAATCGCTTCCGTCCCGATGGTGGAAGCGAAGCCGACCTCGAGCCGCTCGATCCGTGAATGGAATGCCGCGCATCGGAGGCGAGGCGAAGGCCCCGGAAGGCCGTGAGATCAATGGTGCCCGAGGCGTTCACGCGTCAGGCAAGGGCTGTTCAACGCGAAGGACTTCGCGGGACTGTGGCCGTGGAGATGGCATCGGATGGCATCAAGCAAGTACGAACGCCAACATCAGCCCGGTCGATTTCACGGGTCGCGTGAGATCGAACGGATCCAGAAGACGATTGACCAGCTGGTCGTCGGCGGCGGCGGACTCGATCGCCAGGATCGCCTGCTCGCGCAATGGGACGTCGAGGCGATGTCCGGCATCGATGAAGGACATGGCGACTTCGCGCTTGATGGGCAGGTCACAGGCAAGCCGGCGAACATCGAGATCGACGATGAGTCGGCGCATGGGCGTCGTGATCGTCCTGAAGCACGGCCGAGCGAGTTGGAACGGATTTCCACGGGATGCAATGCGATCGATGCCGATATCGGCGGCGGATTGATCCGCCATGGGATGCACGAGTGGCTCGGTGATCCGTTCGCCGTTCAAAGAGAATGTCCGAGTGAGCATCCAGGCGACGATCCAGAAGACCGGCTCGCGGGCCACTGGGTGCCGTGCCTCGGACCGGTGATCGGCATTCTTCATCGGCTTCGAAACGCACACGACGCGCTCGGTCGATCCGCTCCCAACATCGCCTGGATCGGGAGACGATGCCTGCCGGGACCATGGAATCTCGTGTCGCGGTGCACTGCGACGACCGCCGTGATGGCCGACAACCAGATGGCGGGCCATGGCCACGGTGGCATGTCGAACGCATTTCAGAACATGCCGTGCGGTGTCGATGCCCGGTTGCTCGATCGATCCGTCTTCGTCCTTCCAGAGGAAGACGATCGGGCGGCGAGGCGCTGGTGTCTGGAGGCCGCGATTCGAACCCCGGCGCTCGATGCGGTGATCGTCGATGGAAGCGCATTCGACGCCCTCGACAGCCGGCGAGTCCAGCTGGGGCTGCTCGAGCGGCGGCGGCGTGGGGAGTCCGCGCTGCTGGTGATGGTGGTACGCCCTCCGAAAGACGTCCGGCTTCGCTCCTCCGCGTCGACCCGATGGCTGATCGAGCCGTCCCCGGCCACGGGGCCTGCATCGCCCGACGACATCAGGCCCATCCGGGATTCAAGACGCTGGCGGCTCCGTCTGGTTCGATGCCGAATGCCCCAGGCCGCGCCGACCCGGGGCGAATGCCTCGAAGGGATCGTCTCCGACGACTGGCCGACTGGAGAAGCCGTGCGATGCAGCGTCGTCGAGGGGCGTGATCGCTCCACGCTCGATTCATCCATTGAAAAGGAACACGATGTTTCGAAGATTCGCCTCGATCAGACTGCCGAACCTGCCCACGGATCTCGCGAGACGGCGACACCGACGGCGGTCGGGAAGAAATTCGGCGGACTCTTCCCGGAGTTCGATTCGTGGCCGGCCCGTGGATCAGAGCGATGGAATCCACGAACCCGGGGAAGACGCCGCCGAACACGTCCTGGTGGTCGGCCTGCGGAACAACGTCCAACGGGTGATCGACTGCTGTTCACGGTCGGCACGCCTGGGCGTTCGTCGAATGATGACGCTCGCGGAGGCGCGGGCGATCATGGCCTCGAGCCCGTCGGGCGGATTCCGTCCGACAGCGATGCTGCAGTCGCCATCGACGCCTCGCCGTGATCTGGCGGATCTGCGGCGACTTGCGATCGCCTGTCTCCGATTCGCGCCGGTCGCCGTGGTGGATGGCGAAGACGGAATCCTGCTCGATCTCTCCGGCTGTCATCGGATCCTGAAGAAGAAGGGCGGCGAGGCGGGTCTCCTGAATCGAATGGAGCGATGCTTCACGCGTCACGGTTTCGCCTCGTCCATGGCGATCGCGGACACCGCCATGGCGGCGCGGGCCTGGGCCGGATATCGAAATGCCTGGCGCCCGTTCGACATGGATGGCGAAGATCTCACCGCCGGGAACGATGGCGTGTCACCGCCGGATCACCGGATCCTTCCCCCGGGTCGACATGGGGCTCGTCTTGCGGGGCTTCCGGTCGAGGCGATCGATCTTGATTCCGAGACCCTGGAGGCGCTGCGTGCGGTGAACGTGAGATTCGTGGGAGAGCTTCGTCGGCTTCCGCGAACCGCCTTGCCGGCTCGATACGGAGCGGCCGTGCTGCAGCGAATCGACCAGGCGACGGGAAGGATTCCGCTGATCCTCGATCCCGTGCGCCCGCCGACCGTCGTTTCGGTACGACGCGATTTCGATGGTCCGGTTCGGTCTCGTGAAGCGATCGAACTGGCGGTCGCGGATCTCCTCAGGAACCTCCGCCGCCGACTCGAACGACTTGAATCGGGAGCGTGCCTCGTGCGCTTGAAGGCCGAGCGTCCGATGAAGGAAGACTGGATCGAGGTCGTGGAACCACGACGGCCGACCCGTCGACGTGGACGCCTGTGGACGATGCTCCGACCGGCGATCGAACGACTCCCGCTCGATGACGGCGTCGACGCCCTCGAACTCGAAGTCCCGCGACATCGTCGGATCGCTCATGAATCCTCGCCGATGATCCATTCGTCGGGATCGGGCGAAGGCGATCGAGGCGCCGGTCGGGTCGACGTCGAGGTCACGGAATTCATCGAGGCGGTGCAGGCTCGTCTCGGATCCAACGCCGTGCGTCGGATGTCGGCGTCTTCCGCCCACGTGCCGGAGGACGAGTCCCGGATTGTCTGCGTTGACGGAGCGTCATCGGAGACGAACGAGGGGGCCGCGGCTGAAGCGGCCTCGGTACTCGGCGATGAATCACGACCGACGATCATTCATCGGCCACCGATTCCGATCGTGGTTCGATGCGACGCGGGAATTCCCATCTCGGTGTCCCGGAAAGGCTCGCCCTATTCGGTGAGACTCGCCCAGGGGCCGGAACGCATCGGGGCGCCCTGGTGGCGAACATCCGAACGCGGTGGGAGTCGAGACGGCCGGCTTCTTCGTGAACATCGCCGCGACTACTGGCGTCTCGAACTGGAGTCGGGCACCTGGATCTGGATCTTCCGGGCGTCATCCGATCGGCGATGGTTTCTGCACGGGACATGGGCCTGATCGCATGCCCGATCAACCGCCCGACAAGTTCCAGCCCCATCCGTGGCGACGACGTGCGAG
>JAACEA010000135.1 GCA_009936695.1 Planctomycetia bacterium | reverse complement strand
CGGGATCGTCGGAGCAGTTCGGCGAGGGCTTCGGGCGTGCGCGGCCTGACCAGGAAGTCGGCTCGGCCGCCGGCGCAGAACCAGCTGTCGACGCCGATCGGTGCGTCCAGCTCGACCTCGACGTCGAGGTCACCGAAGAGACTTCTTGAGACCCGCGTCACGCGGACGGACCGGGGTTGGTCGCGCGGTCCACGAGGCTTCGGCCGATCTGCCAGACCGGGCCGGCGCCCATGACCACGATCAGGTCGCCGTCGCGTCCGATCGCCTCGAGCTGCTCGACGATGGCTTCGAAGGGGTGCACGTGCATGGCCGAGGTTCCGTGGGAACGGAGCCGGTCCACGAGATCTCCAGAGGAGATCCGGCGACGCTCCTCCTCGCTGTCCCGAACGAAGTGAATCCGGGGGACCACCACCAGATCCGCGTGCGAGAAACCGTGGGCGAACTGGTCGAGCAGGAATCGCGTCCGACTGTGCTGATGCGGCTGGAACACGCAGATGAGCCGGCCGGGATTCTCGGCGACGCGAAGGGCTCGGAGGGTGGCCTCGCATTCGCTCGGATGATGGCCGTAGTCGTCGAAGATCGTCGCGGTCCCTCCGTCCGCGGTCGGCATCGTTCCCAGCAGCTGCATCCGCCGGTCGACGCCTTCGAAGGCGGCGAGCGCTTCGGCGACGTCGTCCCAGTCCGCGCCGAGCCAGTGGGCGAGGATGCCCGCCGCCGCGGCGTTGAGGGCGTTGTGGTGTCCGGCGAGGCGCGTCGTCCATTCCGCGACGAATGCGCCGTGCTCGAGAATGCCGATTCGTCGGGCGGAGGCGTCGAAGAAGACCTGGTGATCCGCGTCGGGCGAGAAGCCGAACGTCGCGACTCCGCAGCGGAGTCCCGCGGAGATCTCTCGTCGGTGACCGCCTTCGTGGGCGATCAGCAGTCGCCCGCCGACCTCCGCGGGAGGCAGGATCCGCGCGAAGTCGTGGAAGCTCTCCACGATCTCGTCGATCGAGGCGTAGAAGTCGAGGTGGTCCTCTTCGACGTTGTTGATCAACGCGATGGTCGGGTGGTGGTGGTGGAAGGAGCGATTGAACTCGCAGGCCTCGGCCACGAAGATCCCGGGTCGATCGCCCGCCGCAGGATCATCGAGACGATTGGGCAGCCGGTCCGCCCCGACTCGCGATCCGCCCCCGAGCTGTCGGCAGTTCGCACCGGCGATGAAACTCGGGTCGAGGCCGCATTGCACGAGGACGTGGGCGAGCATCGAGGTGGTGGTGCTCTTGCCATGGGTCCCGGCGATGGAGACCGCGGTCCGGCCGAGCATGGCCCGGCCCACGGCTTCCGCGTAGGAGATGACCTCGATCCCCCGGCGGTCGGCGTCGGCGAGCAGCGGGTGTTCCGGCGGAATCGCGGCACTGGCGATGAGCAGGTCGCAGGATGCGGGGAGCGTGGCGTCGTCGGACTCGCCGACCGAGACGGCCATGCCCGACGTGCGAAGCTCCTCCACGAGGGGACCATCGGCCGCGTCGGTGCCGCTGCAGGTGGCGCCACGCCGTTGGATCAGCCTGGCGAGGCCGCTCATGCCCGAGCCGCCGATCCCCGCGAAGTGGACGGATCGACCCTGGAAGTCCGGATCGCTCCGGCGTTCCGGGGTCGTGCTGGGATCGGTTTCGGCTGGCATCTTGTGGAGTCTATCGGCGCATCGGCGTCCGTTGTCGCAGCCGGTAACCGACTTCGCGTCCGCCGCCCGATGGTCGGGCCTCTCCTCGTACAATCCGGACATGTCCACGAACGACGCTCCTTCCCGAGAAGAACTCCGAGCCCAGGTCCTGCTCGTCGACGACGAGCCGGAACACGCCGAAGTCATGGCGGAATCCCTCCGCCGGCCCGGTCACGTCTGCACCATCGTGAACGGGCTGGAATCGGCCCGCGAGGAACTCCTGCACGGCGCCTTCGACGTCGTGGTCACGGATCTCGTCATGGAGTCCGAGACGTCGGGACTCGACGTGCTCGCGCTCGTGCAGGAGCACCAGCCCGATGCCGAGACGATTCTCGTGACCGCCCATGGCGACGTCCCCACGGCGAAGGCGGCGCTCAAGGGCGGGGCCTACGACTTCATCGAGAAGCCGCTCGACCTCGTGGTCTTTCGAAACCTCGTGGATCGGGCCGCGGAGACGGTCCTGCTCCGGCATCGCACCGCGCGGCTGGAGGATCAGCTCGGCGCCGCCTACGGATTCGAGGGCATCATCGGTGATTCAGCCGGGATCCGGCAGGTGGTGCAGGCGATCCGCAAGGTGGCGCCAAGTACGATTCCCGTGCTCGTGACGGGCGAGAGCGGTACCGGGAAGGAGCTCGTCGCGGCCGCGATCCACAAGCTCAGCAAGCGGGCCCGGAAGCGGTATGCGACCTTCAACACCGCGGGCCAGAGCGAGAATCTGCTGGAGGATCAGCTGTTCGGCCACGTCCGTGGTGCGTACACCGGTGCGGATCGCGATCGCGAGGGGGTCTTCGAGTACGCCGACGGTGGAACGCTCTTCCTCGACGAGATCGGGGACATGCCCCTGGCGATGCAGCCGAAGCTCCTGCGGGTGCTCGAGAGCGGGGAGGTGATCCGGCTCGGCTCGAACGAAGCTCGCAAGGCCGACGTGCGTTTCGTCAGCGCGACCAATCGCGATCTGAAGTCGATGTCCGCCACCGGCGACTTCCGCGAGGACCTCTACTTCAGGATCCGCGGCGTGGAGATCAGCATTCCACCGCTTCGAGCCCGACGTGAGGACATCCCCCTGCTGGTGAACCATGCGGCCGGTCGATTCGCGGCGGAGATGGAACGCCCGATTCCACAGGTCAGCGAGCCCGCGATGCTTCGACTGGTGAGCTATGCCTGGCCCGGAAACGTGCGTGAGCTGTTCAACGCGGTGCATCGAATGGTGATCGCCTGCGACGATGATCGGATCGAGGGCCGCGACGTCCCGGAGGAGATCCGGACCGAGGACGGCGACGACGACGGGACCAGCATCGGTTCGCTCGCGGGCGTCGGCCTCGACCGCCTTGAGAAGGAGGCGATTCGCCAGACCCTCGCCCTGACCGGCGGGAACCGGGAGCAGACGGCGAACCTCCTGGGCATCGGCGAGCGGACGCTCTATCGCAAGCTGAAGGAATACGGGCTCCGCTGACCTCCGAGGGTCGCCAGAGGATCAATCCGTCGATTCGGGTCGAGGGCCCCCTCGGCGGGTTCTCGGACCCCGCCGGGCGACCGTCGGTACTTCGTCGGAAATCGGCCGGACGAGTTGCCGGGCGGCGGAGGCGCGCCCATGATCATCTCGGAGGAACGGGGACCCTGCTCATGATGAAGAGATGTTGCGCCATCGATTCCGCGTTCGGATCGCTGCTCACGCTGGTCTGCGTCGCGGCGATCGTCGCGCCTCTTTCGGCCGATGACGACATGGTCCGCCGGGAGGCGATCTTCGATGACGGAATCGTGTCGACCCTTCCGCCCATCGAGATCGATCATGGCGTGGCGATCTGGGATGAGGCCCGTGGCCGCGAGATCGCGGCTGACGAACCGCGCTTCGACCAGGCGCGCAACGGGCTCAACGCCGGTCCCTGGCGGCCTCAGTGCGACTCGATGTCGGTCGCATCGGTGGTGCTCACGGGGCGATCTCGCGACGGGGGTGAATCGAGGGTCGCCATCTACGATCGCGGGCGTTTCGAACTGTCGATCTGGAACGGGGACGACTTCCACCTGCCGCCCACACGCCGCATCTCCCATCGCCGTGAGATAGACGGGCAGCCGGTACCTGACGCGTTCCAAGGAACGGCGTTCGAACGTCCGGACCGGACGCATCGGGTGGCCAGCGGGGTGATGCTGCCCGGCTGCATGTTGTTTCTGTTGCAGCGAAGCGATCGAATCGAGGGGGATCCGAAGGGCGGCGCGGCCACTTGGCGGATCTCCGGGGTGACCGTCGCGGCGATGCAGGAGGATTCGGAGGGCGATTGGGTCTGGACCCACTCGATGGACATGCCGCCGCCGGACGATCCCGATGCGCATCTCTTCCAGCGCGGCTTTCTCAGCAGCATGTCGGCGTTCTATCCCACGACCAGGGGCGGCGATCTGCTCGAGGCGTTCGTGCCGCTCGTGGACTACATGAACCACCAGTCGACGCGCCGGGCCACGGGTGGACAGTGCGGGCTCTTCCGGGTCCGGCGGGAGTCGGTCGAATCCGCGTGGGAGATCGGTCCGCTCTACGAGGTCCACTCCAGCTGGCGGAGCGAGGGCGAGCACTTCCACGCGGCCGGCTGGACGCCGAACGGCGTCACGATCTCGATCGGTGATGCCACGAAGAGCCGGCTGGTCCTGGCGAAGTGCTCGGACTGGGAGAACTACGACGATCCCACGAACTGGACCGTCATCCCCCGATGGCAGGGCCAGCTCGGTGACGGGGTCACGCAGGTGACCACGAACCAGTTCTGGAGTTGCTGTCCCGCGAACGATGTGAACAACCTGATCTGTGGAGGAGACAACGTCTCCTCCGCCATCCTCGATCTCGAGGTTCCCGAGTCCGAGGAGCATCTGCCGGTCTTTCGCGAGATGCTCGGATTTCAGCCCTCGATCCTTGCGTACGGCACGGCGGGCAACACCGTCGGTTGGCTGCAACGCTCGACTCCCCAGACGAACGGGCCGGTGGTGGCGAGACAGGTCTTCGAGTGGAGTGGAAACGACACCTACAGTCGCATCCTCTATTCCGCGACGGGCGAGTCCTTCGCCACCGTGGCCCGACTTCCCGAAGACTTCGAGCAGTACGCCGTTCCCTTTCTCGTGGACGGAGGGGTCTGCGTCCACCGATTCCGAGCACTTGGCCCCAGTGGGATCTTCAAGGCGGCGGTGCCATCGGAGGATCGAACGCAGGCCGGCCTGCTGGCGCTGCCGGGCGGCGTCGACCTTCTGCGAGACGACACCGGTGCACATCGTCCCCCGGACGAGCTTCAGATCGGCAACGGCGTCTCGGTCGAGCGGGTCGAACCCTCCGACATCCCCGGGGGCCACGGCCTCGGTCTCGCCCCCGACTCGGTGTGCTATCGGGTCACCGGGAGTCCGACGGGCACCACCCGGCTGCTGGCGGCCCGCATCGACGACCCACACCCGCCGGGCGCGAACGCCACGTCGTCGACCGCGGTTCATCTTCAGGTCTGCAACCTGCTGAGCGGGAAGCTGCGACTCCAGACGCGGGTCTGGCGTGGCGGATTTTCCTACGAACGGACGCACAACATCGTCTCGACCGGTGACTGGAACGACATCGACGCCTGGTCACCGACGCTCCTCGCCCCCCGGACGTCGACGATCGCGCTCTACAACCCGATCGACCCCGACTTCGCCTCGGTCGATTTCCTGCTGGTCATTCGCAGTCTGACCGATCGGACCGGCAAACCGAACTGGGTCCGGGAGGCGATCACCGACGGCGTGGTGCCTTCCACCCGGGTGTCCCAGCCGCTGGGGATCAGAGGCGGCGAGTGGAGGGTGGGGGCCGAGCTTCAACTCCCACCGGACGGCCTGGACTACTCGATCGGAACCCGCGTCGAGTCGATGCCGCTCTGCACCTTCGAATTCGGCGCCGGGAGGTATCTCGGACTTCGCTCCGGGATCAACGATGGATCCGTGCTCATCGAATCGATCGTCGGAACCGACTCCTGGTTCGTCGGACAGATGGAGGATCTCGATCTCAATCGTGGGGACACGATCAACGTCGATCTCCGGCGCCAGGGCGGTCGGATGTCGATCTCGGTGGTGGCGGCGGGAAGCCTCGGGGAGACACCGGCGACGGTGGTGCTCCCGATCATCCATGAAACGCCGCCCTCGCGGTTCATGCTCGGCGATGAGAACCACGAACTGGTGTCCTCCCTGATCCTGCGACGCGTCTACGTGGACACGCCGCGCCTCCCGGTTCCGGGACTGATCACGCCATCGGAGGACTCCATCCGGGCCGACGGGCCCGCGGGTTCGACCGCGATCGACGCGGGACGGCCGGAGATCAGCCCCGAGGATCTCCTGTTCGAGATCATGCGCGGGCTCGGTACGGATCTCGATCGACGGTTCGATCCCCGGGACGTCGATGGTGACGGAGCGATCACCTTCCTCGACGTTCGAAGGCTGCTCGCGCGACCCGTCGCTGGTGACCGGGTCGGGCCGTCCCGGCGCTGATCGAGATTCTCGCGGCGATCGGGAATCAGTCCCGACGAATCGCGACGAGGCCGCTCACCACGCCGATGTCGAGCCGTCGGTGGTCGTCCCCGAGTTCGAGACGCATCGAAGGCTTGGCACCGTTCACGAGCACCCCGCGGGGGTCGAATCGAACGCATCGATCCGTCAGGTCGGTCACCACCCGGATGCCGGCGAGATCGGTCGTTCGAGGGTCGTCGAACCGAACCGTCCACGGCTCGCCGTCGCCCCGGAGGATCGGTGTCGTTCGATCGGCGTCGCGCGCGAGCGACCATCCGCAGCCATCGGCATCCACGACCAGCGTGACCGGATCGGCCGGATCCGAGATCGTGCGATAGCGAGCCTGTTCGAGATCGTCCCGCAGCATCATGGAGGCCGCCGCGAGCCGCGAACCGGCATCGTTGCCGAGCAGGGGAATCGCGAGTCCCGCGATCCCGAGGACCAGCACGAGGACCGCGATCGTCTCGATCAGGGTGAGGCCTCGTCGATTCACTTGTCACCTCGATTCGCGAGGCGCCATTCCCGTCGCTTGATCCGCCTCTCGGCGGCACTCAGGCCCGCCGCCCGCCAGGCGCGTCGGACCGAGCGCGGGATCTTCCGCCACCCTTGCGTCGTATCGAGATTCGATTCGTCGAGCGACACCACGGGTGTCTCGATCGCCTCCGCGATCGAGTCGACCGCGGCGACGCTGGTTCGGTCCGCGACCTGCAGGGCGGGGAGGAGATCCCCGTCGTCGTCTCGATGCGGTCCCTGCGGCGAGGTGAGACCGACCACACGACCGTCGTCCGGCGCCGCGTAGACCACGGCCCGTCCGCCGATCTCGATCGCGTCAGCGACGATGCGTCCGTGGAGGAGCACGTCATCCTCGACGCGGACGTCCGAATCGGGAGCGATCACCACCGCGGTCACCATCGCATCGCCTTCGATCACGATGGTCGATCCCGGCCCACCGGTGAGATTGACGGGATTCGGATCGACCTCGACCGGCAGCATGCCCGCCGAGGTCAGCGCATCACGATCGGTCGCGTCGGTGGGACCGATGCCGCCGTCCTCGATTCGGAGTTCCCGGCCGCCTCGGATCAGGAGCCGGCCGGCGGGGGCCACGGCGATCTCCGCATCGTGGATCGAGACCAGGGCGTCCCCGTCGATGACGAGGGTGCCTCGCGCGACCTCGATCGCGGCGCCGGATTCGATCCGGAAGTCACCGCGACTGTGGAGGATCCGGTCGCCCTCGATGAGGATCCGCGTGCCGGCTCGGATTCGGATCGAGGGGGCGTCGATGTCGGTGGCGGGGGTCGCGTCGAGCACCACCGGCGTCTCGGTCCGGCCTTCCCGGGCGATGGGAATCGTCGGTGCGGCGATCGCGGGGAGCGCATCGGGAAGGAGTCGGATCCCGGCGGGGTCCTCGCCCATTTCGTAGCAGCGGGCATCGACCATGACCACTTCGCAGCCACTCGTGATCGCGGTATCCGTGACCTCGAAGTCGTGGGGATCGCCACCGAGGGTTCCCACCACCAGCGGTGCCGAAGGTCCGCCGTCGGACCCCGCCCAGGCGAGCAGGGCTGCGTCGTCTTCGAGTCTGATCTGCGACTCCGCGAGCAATGCAGTCTCCCCGAAGGCGAGATCGAGCGGGCGATCGATCATCGGAGAGACGTCGAACGTCTCCTCGGCGATCATCGCGAGTCCGTCGATGTCGGCGGTGCAGGCGATCCGGATCTGAAGCGTGCCTTCGGTGGGCAGTCGGTTCGTCGTCGCATCGAGCACCCGTGCGGTGCACAGGCCGTCGGCGATCCTGAACGGTGCGTCGAGCGTGCCTGCCGCGACCTCCTCGATCCAATCGTCGGAGGCGAGGATCGACGTGACGATCAGCTCCAGCCCGCTTTCCGCGGTCCGTCGGGCCTGGGCGGCGTCGCTGATCCGGACCGAGACCGGAACCGACTCGCGTCGTCCGTCGAGGAACGTCGCGACCATCATGAGGCCGATCGCGAGGGCGACGAGGACCAGCACCAGTGCGGCGCCGCGTGGCGTCCGTCGATGAAGTCGATGGTCGGTTGGATGCATCGTCATGCTCCTCATGCTTCTCATGGTCGCCATGCCTCGGGGTGAAGGTCGTGGCAGGAGACGATCGCGGTCGCCTCCAGCGGGCCGGTCGCGAGATCGAAGGTGAGGTCGATGCGAATCTCCCGGGACCGTGGATTCGAGATCGTCGATCCGATCACGGTGTCGAGAAGTCCGTCGACGAGCACGTCCCGGTGGAGGATTCCGGCGTCGTCGGCGTGTCTGAAAGCCTCGTCCAGGTCGATGGGGCCGGAGATGGGACGGTCGTGTTCGGCTCGTTCGAGTGGGGTCCAGTCATCGGGAAACCGGATCTCGAATCGCAGGAGTTCGCCGCGGACCGGATCGAATTCAAGCCAGCGAAGTTCGCTCGGCTCGACCCGGCCACCGGCAACGACGTCACCGTTCCAGAGCACCATCGAACGGCCGTCGTCGCTTCGCTCGAGGACCGATGCGATGCCTGAGAGATCCTCCGTCAGTCGCCCGTGCGTCGCCGCGGTGGCGAGGAGTCCGGTCCTGGTGTCGGAACCGAGTGCGATGCCGGTCGCGATCCCCCCGAGCATCGCCGCGACGCCCGCGGCCACCAGCACGGTGATCGCAAGCGAGAGAACCAGTTCGAGCATGGTGAATCCACGTCGGTTCATGAATCGGGTTCCGGGTCGGGAATCCAGCGGGAGATCGATGCGGTGGTTCGTTGCTCGCGATCGAAGATCTCCACGATGATCGCTCGACCGGGGATCGCGTTCGATTCGAAGATGGTGTGTGTGCGTCGCTCGACGCGGACGCGACGTCCGACCCGTTGCATCGCGGGGGCGAGGAAGACGCCTTCCGCATCCACCAGTTCGCCGGGGGCTTCCTCGTGGTCGTTCCAGTCGTCGATGCGATCGAAATCGGAGTTGAGCACGCGGGCGAGGAGATCCTCGGCCGCCACCGTCGCCGCGAGTTCGTCGGCGGCGACTTCCGCGTGGGCCCGGCCGGAGGCGACCGCCGAGAAGACCGCGGTGATCGCGACGGCGAGAATCGCCGAGGCGACGATCGATTCGACGAGGGTCAGGCCGCGGGGGATGCCCTCGGGACGTTGTCCACGCATGTTCTCCTCCTCAAGTCGGGGCGTGAACGGCCTCGCACCGACCTCAAGGGGATCGGCTCGATCCGGGCGGTGTCCGTGACGACCCCGCCGGTCGCCCGCCCGCCGCGGGTTCTCGGGTCCTCTTCGTCGGGGAATCCCGCACGACCCGGACGACCCGACGTCCGAGATCGATCGGACGAGGACGTGGACGGCTTGCGACTTGGGCGCCCGCCCGCGACGATGGCGGGATGCTCCGTCTGCTCACCCGCTATCTGGCGGGAGAATTCCTCAAGACGATCCTCCTCACCACCCTGATTCTCGTGGCGGTGATCGCGTTCGGAACCGCCATCAAGCCCCTGTCCAGGAATCTGCTGGGCGGGGCCGACATCCTGAAGTACGTCTTCTTCGCCGCGATTCCGATGATGGAGTACGCCCTGCCCTTCGCGGCGGGGTTCGGGGCGACGCTGGTCATGCACCGCCTCGCGACCGACAACGAGATCCTCGCGATGCGGGCGAGCGGCTTGTCGCCGAGCCGCATCTTCAGGCCGATCTTCGTGCTGGCGGCGGTGCTGCTGCTGGTGATGCTCGCCCTGGTGGAGTTTCTCGTGCCGATGTTCTGGTCGAGGATGGAGTCGCTGCTCGCCCACGACGTGACTCGCCTGCTGGCGTCCGCGGTGGAACGTGGCGAGGCGTTTTCGATGGGGGACACCCGGATCTACGCCGACGACGTCCTGGTGCAGGAAGCCCCGGACGGCTCGACCGCCGACACCCGACTGGTGCTGGTGGGCGTGGCCGCGTTGCAGCTCGACTCCGCCGGACGCCCGGAGACGGAATTCACCGCCGACTACGCCACGATGGATCTCTATCGTCTCGATGGGCGATCGGTGCTGAAGCTCGTGCTCGGTGATGCGACCCTCTTCCGGGCCGGGGACGCGACGCTGGTCCGTCTTCCGACCGCCGAACCACGAGCGATCGATCTCGGACGCGGTTTCCGGCTCGGTGTCAAGATGCTGACGCTTCCCGAGATGTACCGGATCAAGGCGGAACCGACCCGGTTCCCCGGTCTCGGTGACAGCGTCGCGCGGCTCGAGGCGCTGCTGCATCGAGATGCGACCCATCGCCTGCTCGCCGACGCCTTCGCGACGGGGGAGTCCGTCGAACTCCGGGATGTCGCGCGGGACGCCGCGTGGCGGATCCGCTCGCAGGAGGGTGTGACCTTCGAGGAGGGCGTGTTCACGATCGCACGTCCCTCGGTGGAGATGGTGTTCCCCGACGGCCGAATCGCCCGGGCGACGGGTTCGGGTCTGCGGCTCATGGAGTCCTGGCGCGACGGCGAGGCGGTCTTCGACGCCGAACTGCTCGACCCCGTCGCGGTCGAGGAACCTGCCGCGGGCGGACGCGTCTTTCCCGCGAAGATCAGGAACCTGGTCGTTCCGCCGGGGCGCGTCGACTTCGACGAGACGGCGACCCCCGCGGACATCGTCGCCACCGCCCGGAGCCTGGACGTCGATTCGATCGCCTCCGCGTCCCTTCGCGCGAAGTTCGAAGCGGAACTCGCGTCGCACGAACGATCGGCACGGAATCTGATCTGGGACATCGACGGACGGATGCAACAACGCCTCGCCCAGGCCTGCATGGGTCCGTTGCTCCTGATCCTGGGCTCCGTGCTGGCGGTCCTCATGCGCAATTCGCCGCCGCTGACCGTCTACGTCTTCGCCTTCATCCCGGCCATTCTCGACATCGTCCTGATCTCGGGTGGTGAGCAGTTGCTTCGGCGTGAGCCCGATTTCTGGGGCTATCTGCTCATCTGGTCTGGAAATCTCATTCTCGGCGGTACCTGTCTCGTCGCCTGGTCCCGTCTTCGTCGCAACTGAATCGAAGGTCATGCTGCTTCTCGATCGTCACATCATCCTTCGATTCCTCGGGAACTTCGCGCTCCTGTTCACGTTGTTGTTCGTGTTCGCGATCTCGATCGACGTGGTCGTCCAGTTCGACGAGTTCGTCGAGGCGGCGGAGTTCGTCGCGGAGCGCGATGGCCGCTGGGTGCCGGTCGTCTTCGTGCAGGGCGTGCTGGACTTCCACGGCCCGCGGATCTTCCAGTTCTACGCGTTCATGGTGGGCCTCGTCGGCGTGGCGGCGGCGGGGTTCACGCTGGTGCAGATGCACCGGAGCCGTGAACTGGTCGCGATCATGGCCGCGGGCATCCCGTTGCACCGGATCGCCGCCGCGATCATCGCGGCTCAGGTCGGCCTGGTGCTGCTGCAGCTCGTGGATCAGGAGATCATCCTTCCGAGACTGGCCACGAAGTTGAACCGCGTCCACGATCGGGTGCTCCAGCCCGGCGTGGAGACCTTCGAGGTGCCACTCGCCCGGGATGCGCAGGGCGCCCTGCTCTTCGCGTCCTCGATCGATCCCAACGCGGGGACCGCGAAGTCGCTGCTCGTCCTGCGACGCGGCGAGACCGGCGTCGCCGAGGAACGCATCACGGCACCGTCCGCGACCTGGGACGATGCGATCGAGGGTTGGCGGCTCGAGGGCGGCCGGGTGGTGGGGACCCGAACCGGCGATGACGGACGGCTCGCGCTGCGAAGCGAGATCGACGTCTGGGAGACCGATCTGTCGCCCCAGAAGCTGCTCGCACGGCGAAGCAAGAACTTCGCCCAGATGCTCTCGATCAGCCAGCTCCGGTCGATGCGGGGAGACGGCGGGGCGTCCGACGGCGGACTCGACCGGGTGATCTTCGGACGGTTCAGCGGCGCCCTGGTGAACCTGCTGGTGATGGCGATCGTGGTGCCGTTCTTCCTCGAACGGACCGCGGCCGTGAACATGCTGGGGCAGTCGATGAAGGCGGCGGCGGTCGCGATCGGAATTCTCGTCGGCACGCTGGCCGCGACCACCGTGGCGATCGGCGATCTTCCGCCCGGCGTGGGGGCGTTCCTTCCCGTCGCCATCCTCCTGCCGGTCGCCTTCGGGCGACTCGCCTACCTCCGGAGCTGACCGAGGTCGGGCGGCGTCACTCGCCCCGGGGCATGCTCCAACGGAGCGAGGGATCGATCGGATCGATCGCATTCTCCGGAACCAGTCGGCGCGCGAGTCGATCCATCAGAAGTCGTTCGATCGCAAGTCGCGCCGCCGCCTCGGCGTCGTCCCGCGCGGCGTCGAGCGAGACGCCGGTGCCCGGGCGTTCCGCTTCGACGAGGATGAGCAGCGTTCGAGCGTCGATCCGGACCGGTTCGGAGACCCGGCCGATCTCCGCGTCGAACACCGCCCTGCGGAACGCGACGGGCCAGGAGGGGTCGAGTCGACTGACCGGCGCAAGCAGTCCGCCTCGATCCGCGCTCGCATCGAGACTCCGTTCGACGGCGACCGTCGCGAACGGCGTCCCGGCATCCAGGCTTCGGCGGGCATCCGACGCGGCCCGGAGATCCTCGACCACCACGATCCTCGCGACCCGCCGCGGGCCATGGGCGAGATCGTGGGCGCCTTCAAGCGCCGCATCCGTGATCTCGACCTCCTCGGCCACCAGTCGACGCAGCAGCGCGGTCCGCCGAAGCAGGGCTTCGAACCGAATCGGTCCGAGGCCCCGATTCCGTCGGAGTTCGTCGAGCAGGCGTTCGGCGCGATCGGGGTCCTCCGCGAGCGTCACGGTGAGGAGATTCCGTTCACGCTGGAGATCGTCGGCATCGATCTCGATCCCCTCCCGGGCGGCCTCGCGGGCGAGTCGGGCGTCGAGCACGCGTTCGCGCACGATTCGTCCGCCGACGGCTTCGAGGAGCTGGGGTTCGATTTCGGCGATGGTGACGCGTTCGCGACCCACGAGGGCGATCGGACGGGGTGGCGGCGGGGCCTGGACCTCGTACCGGGCCGAGCCGGTCGATGAAGCAGTCTCGCATCCGCCGGACCCGAGCATCGGAAGGAGGAGGACCGGCAGGCGGAGAATCCGGGTGCCGAGACGCCGGATGCGTGGAATCGTGGCGAGGCGGGGTTGGAATCGTGTTCGGGGGATCGACATGCGGCGAGGCTCCCACGGCCGGCCTGCATTCGTCAAGCGCCTCGAGGTGAACTACCCTCCGGGAATGTCCGAGTCGAAGTCAGGAAAGGTCGTGGTGTGTCCGTACTGCGGGAAGGGTCAGCCGGCCTCGGCCACCTGCGTCGCCTGCAACGGCGAATTCTCGCCGTTGAGCCGTCAGGCGACCCAGAACGAGATGGGTCCCTGGTTCGTTCGCGATGAATCCCGGCCGTTCCGACCCGGGATCGCCTACGAGCGTCTTCTCGTGATGATCGACGAGTCGAGAGTGACGCGGTACACCGTGCTGCGAGGGCCGACGACCGGACAATTGTGGACGGTCGCGAAGTGCGTGCCGTGCGTCGCGCACCATCTCGGCGACTGCCATGCCTGCCGGGCGAAGATCGAGCCGCATCTCGCATCCTGTCCCGCGTGCGGGGTGCGATTCGGGGCGTGGCTCGATCGAAACCACCTCGGACTTCCCGACATTCGCCCACTTCCGTGGGATCCGGACGGCGTCGAGGACTGATCGATCGGTGGGTCCTCAAGGACGAACGACGAATCCCCGGTCTCCGAACCGGGCGACGGGGGGGCGGCTGGCCGCGATCGCCTCGATCAGCTCGGGGGTGAGCAGCGGGTCCGACCAGCCCGCGTCGCGCCATCGATCGAGCATCGCTCGATCGATGTAGACATGGGTGTATCCCGCCGAGGCGAGTGCCTCGAGGGCGGCTTCGGCCCGTGATGCCTCCGCGAGGTCCGGATCGATCCCGGCGAGCATCCGCTCCAGCGGGCCGCGGGTCCAGACCGTCTGGTACGAGAGGCGGTCGTCGCCGCCGGACTCGTCGCGAAACCCGAAGTGGAACGGATCGGCCCGACCGACGAGGAGCACCCGTGCGTCACCGTCGAGTCCATGGTTGAGGACCCAGGCGGGGCTCGCCGTGTCGATCAGTTCGCGTCGCCGGGCGGGATCGACGGTCTTCATCAGGCTCGACTCGAGTCCGCCATCGAAGAGCCCGGGGTTCTCGATCGCCGCGGTCGGGTTGCCGAAGCGTTCGGTACCCAGCACGATCGCCGGAACCAGCGACACCGCCCATGCCGTCGTGATGATGCCGATTCGGACCGCGCCACGGGATTCGCCCAGTGATCGGCTCGCGAGCGCGGCGATCGCCGCGGCGAGGAGCGGGGCGATGGGCAGGAGAAAACGGGCTTTCGCATGGGAGAGGAGGGCCCAGACAAGCACCATGCCCACCGCCGCCACGAGCATCGCGGCGGCTCGTCGCCCCGAGATCCCGCGGCGCGAGAGCGCGATCATCGACACGAATCCGCCGATCGGAAGCCAGACCCATTGCGGCCGCCATGGATCGACGCCGGACGGTCGCCACCAGTCTTCGAAGAGGAATTCCGTTCCGATCGCGCGAAGGCCTTCGCCGATCGACGTCTGGTGTCCGACGTTGAAACGATCGATCTGGGCCGACGTCCAGTCGCCTCGTCCAAGCAGATCGGTGACGAAGGGGAACACGGGATTGCCCGTCCAGCTCCAGTTCCGCAGAAGCCAGGGGAGGCAGATCGCGACGCCGAGGATCGCGGTCCAGAGCACGACCGCCGGCCACCGACGTGGCGGAACGACGATGGCCGCGGCGAGGGCGACGGGTGGTAGCAGCAGCAGGCCGGACGAGGCTTTCGCGAGCACCGCGCCACCGAGCAGCAGGCCGAGCGTGATTCCGAGCCTCGAACCCGATGCCGAGCCGCGGTCGGTGAGGATCGCGGTGAAGGCGGCGCCGCCGAGCATGAGCACCGCGGGTTCGTCGTAGGCGAGCGAGCCGACGACGACGACCCACGGCGTCGCGAGCAAGGCGACGAAGGCGAGTCGCCGGGCGTCCGGGGCGGCGGGGTCGTCATCCCCGAGCAGGGTCGTCGCCAGTTCCCCGGTGGCGAACGCGGCCCCGAGCACGAGGAGCATGGCGAGCATCTGGCATGATCGAGCGGCGACGCCGGGATCCCCCACGAGCGTGTTGAGATGGAGGAAGGCGGCCTCGACGCCGTTGGGCAGGTACCCGTAGGCATTGTGAGGCGTCTCGATGATCGCGCCCGCAAGCCACCATTCCCGGGGGAGTTGGAGGTGGTAGGAGAGTGCGTCGTACCCGCCGAACTCGGTCTCCCACAACCAGCCCGGAATGCTCGCCGCAGCGAGCATCATGGTTCCGATCGGAATCGCGGCGGCGAGCCCGAGGCCCGGGACGCCGGGTCGCCACCCTCGAAACGACCAGAGGCCGAGTCCCGCGAGCCCGATCGAGATCCCGAGCATGAGCGGACGATTCGTCCCGATTCCGGACCAACCCAGCATCAGGTCGACCGCGAGCAGGGCCGCGACGCCGATCGACCAGTCCCGGATCCGCCGTCCGCTCGAATCATCCGAACCGGGCCCGACCAGTCCGCCGATGGTGTGGCCGAGCCCCGCGGCCGCCAGCATCCAGAGCGCCGCCGGCCAGCCTGTTTCGACCACCACGGCCACGCCGACCAGACCGATGAGGCCTCGATCGTCTCCGATACCCAACAGGAGCATCGTGAGGATCACGATCGCGAGGCCGGCCAGCACCCCGAGCGGGCCCCGGCGGTCGTCCGTCGAGTCGAGGGTGGGGGATGACGGTGCGGGCACGGACGAAGGGTAGGGGATGGCCGGCAGGTCGTCGATGCGGCCGGACCGGGTGGTCCGATCGCCCGCCGTCGGCATTCAGGGCGAATTGGCACGGGATGTGCCTCTGTTCAGCGTCTCTCACGGAGGATCCGCATGAAGACGCACCATTTGCGCATTCGCAGTCTTATTCCGCTGTTCGTTGGCGCGTTGTCTGCGCTGGCGAGCATCGAGCTGGTGGAACCAGCCGCGGCTCAGACCCAGCTTCAGACCCTTCTGACCGCCGATTTCGAGCGTGAGGAAGCGCTCTCGGGGATCGGTCTGGTCACCGGCCTTCTCGGAACCGGTGACTCGAAGGGGAATCTCGCCGCCGCGAGCCTCTACGCCCAGCGACTCGCCGATGCCGGATTCGGTGACGAACCGCTCGAAGCGATCAGTCGCGGCGAAGGGGTCGCCCTGGTCCTCGTCACCGCCAAGCTTCCTCAAGTGTGGAGCGAGGGCATGGAATTCGACTGCGAGGTCGGCATCGCCGGGGGCGGCGCGACGTCGCTGGTCGGCGGACGACTCTGGCCCACGCCGCTCAAGCGGGCGATGTCCGGCATCTTCCGAGATGCCAACGGAAACGCACTCGACTTCGACGTGGTGGCGTTCGCCGGGGGTCAGGTCGAGGTCCGTGATCCGGACGGCAATCCGGCCGCGGGTCGGATCCGCCTCGGTGCCCGGAGCCTCGGCATGCCCGAAGGGCTTCGCGAGTACTACGCCGCCCGCCGTGACTTCACCTTGAGCGTCACCAAGCAGGCCTTCCGGACGGTGGTGATCACCAAGCAGATCGTCGACCTGATCAACGACAAGATGTCCGAGCAGGGATTTCGATCCGGCCGCGGCTACTCGGAGGTCGCTGCGATGCTCGGCGACGGCATGATCCGGGTGCGGATCCCCGACGACTCCGACTACGACCCGCTCACCCTCGGGGCGGAGATCCTCGCGTTCTACTTCGACTTCGGCCAGATCGAGACGCCGGCGGAGATCCGGTACTCGAAGATCAAACAGAGTCTCACCGTGTCGGGCAACACCGAACTGCTCGACACGCTGATCACGGTGAACGGCCTGACGATCCAGACCATTGCGCCCGAGCCCGAACCGACCATCCGCAATCCCAAGGTCGTCACCGAGCGATTCATCGCGCTCACCGGCACCGATGTTCCGCGGCGATCCCTCGTCGCATTCAAGTCGCAGCTCGATCGCCTCGGCATGCCGCTCGCGGACCAGGCCGCGGTCCTGCAGCAGATGTGCGCGATGGGTCGCATCAACGGTCGGTTCATCGACGAGGACCTGAACGGATGAGCATCGTCGAAACCAGCATGACCGTCCCGCCCGTGGTGGGTGAGCAGTGGACCGGACCCCTTCCCGCGAAGCTCGGAGCGTCGTCCACCGACGGGATCGGCCGCGGCGAGGAGCCGATCGACCAGGCGGCCTTCCTCCGGGGCCTGGTCCGTGAACTCGGCGGTGACCCGGATTCGGCGGAAGCCTCCACTCGCGAGGGAATCGTCTCGGTGGCGGCCCGACGGCTGGTCGCGGACGCCTTCGTGGAACCGATGCTTCGCGAGGCTCGGGAGGCGGCGCAGCCCACCGGCATCTTCGCGCCCGGCGCCGGCGAGAAGCGCTTCTCCCACCTCGTCGATCGCGCCATGGCCGATCGAATCGTCGATGGGCACCGATTCGGTCTCGTCGACGCCCTTGAACGAAGTCTGCAGCGTCAGGTGACGGGACTCGTCGAGCCCGCCTCGACCGGTGGTCTCGAATCGGAGATCTTCGCATGAGCACCGAACCGAACACACTCGGAACCGAACCGAGGATCGACACCGTCCCGAGCCTGGTCCGCGGACTGGAGGCGACGCTTTCGACCCAGATCGAAGGCTATCGCCGGTTCCTCGAGACGATCGGGCGAAAGCGGGACGCGATCAAGAACGCCCAACTCGACCGCGTGCCGGAGATCGCCGCGATCGAGGAGCAGATCGTGGATCGACTGGAACGACTCGACCGCCGTCGGACCACCGAGGCCCGGCGACTCGCGGAAGCGGTCGGGATCGATCCCGCCGCGACCAGGGCCGAGGTCGTCGCGGCGATCGAGGAGACGGACGGCTCGAAGCTCGCGGTGCTCGCCACCCAGCTTCGGGAACTCGTCGAACGGGCGAAGCGGGAGCACTCCGTGGTTCGAGCCGCCGCGGATTCGCTGGCTCGTCACATGGCGGGCATCGTGCAGAGCGTCACGGGGGCGCTCTCCGGCACCGGAGTCTACGGACGGCAGGGGAGGCTGCGCGACGGATCGTCGCTCGCGACCGGCCTCGACCTGACCACCTGAGGAGCCAGCCATGGGATTGAACGGAGCACTTCAGATCGGCCGATCGGCCATGCTCTCCAGCCAGGCCGCGATCAGCGTCACCGGCAACAACCTGGCGAATGCCGCGACACCCGGATACCACCGGCAGATCGCAGGGCTCACGCCGAACGGTTCGAGCCCCATCGGCCGGAACCAGTTCGTGGGGACGGGCGTCGCCCTCTCCACCATCAATCGCGCGATCGACACGGCGTTGCAGTCCCGCCTG
>JAACEA010000134.1 GCA_009936695.1 Planctomycetia bacterium | reverse complement strand
TCCCGCTCGGTCGAGCCGTTCCAGGGAGGTCCGGATCGTATCGGCCGTGCGAACGATGATGGGATCGAGGTTCTTCATGCGCTGCCATGCACGTCATCGGCCGTCTGTGGGCGTGGACTTGGACAACGCCGAGGTCTGGTCCGGGCGTTCATCTTCAGCGGCGTTTTTCTTCGAATCCCGGGTGAGCCATCCGGGATCGAAGGCTGCGAAGAGCGCCGTGAACCACAGGAACGCCAGTGGCTGCGATCTGGTGTGCCAGGCGTCGAAGGTCGCGGTGGTCATCCAGATCACGAGGCCTCCGATCGCGATCGCCCCCAGCGGGTGATGCAGACTGTTCCGCCACGCGACACGGAAGATCGCGAAGAGCAGGAGAGCGAAGGTACCGACGCCGACGAGTCCGCCTTCCAGGAGGATCTGAAGGTAGACGGAGTGGGGCTGATTGAAGACGGCGACGGAGAGGTGGCTCTTCGAGACCCGCTGGTCGGCGGTGAGCTCGGGGTCGGATCGGAGGGCTTCGGCGGTGCCGCCGAGTCCGTACCCGAGCAGGGGGTGATTGTCCCATTGCCTCAATGCGGATCGCCACCAGAGCAGCCGGATGTCGGTGGCCTGACCGTCGGTCGTGATCGAGGTCACGGATTCCACCGCACGCTCGAACTGCGGCATGATCCGATCGTGGAAGACCACGAGACTCGTGCCGGCCACCAGGATCGCTGCCACCATCGAGGCCAAGCCTCGAGCGGTCAGAAGTCTTCGAACGCCGAGCACCCCGACCACGACCGGGAGGCCGATCGCGAGCGCGAACAGCGCACCACGGGAGCCGCTGAGGACGATCGCGAGCAGGGGTGGAATGCAGCCGAGCAGCCATCGCCTTCGATGGAGAAAGCCGCTCAGATGGAAGCCGACCAAGCCCACGATCACGCCGGCCGACCAGACGGCCACGGTTCGCGGATGGGTCTCGAATCCGGAGATCCTCCTGCCTTGGGGATTGGACCACTCCATGATGCCCTCGACCGTTTGCACCGTCGTTTGCCCGAGGCACCCGGCGAGCGTGAAGAGCAGCAGCCACCGCCACCGGTCCATCAATGGCCAGAGCAGGGGGATGGCGACGAGCCAGCGTTGTGACCAGAGCTGATGCCACTCCTGTCGTGGATCGGGCGACCAGGTGAGACTGATGGCGAGCAGCCCGATCCACGCGGTTGCGGGGAGCAGGACGCAGGCTGGTCCCGCTGGCAGGTATCGACGCCAGCACAGGGTGCGGAGCGCCCCCCAGGCGACGAGCGGGCCCAGCAGGAAGCCCGCCCAGCCGCCGTTCACCGGCAGCATGAAGCAGACCGCGGCGGCCAACCAGAAGTGGATCCGATCCCCGAAGCGATCCCTGCGTGCGAGCTCGTCAAGCGTCCAGGCGGCCATGATGCGAGTGTATTGACTGCCGTCCACCGACGTGCCCGGCCATCAGGCATGAAGATCGATCGTGTCGTCTCAGGAACGTGCGTCGAGCCATGCGCGCCAGGTGATCACCGTCCACATGCGCGTCGCAAGGTCACGGCGGCCGCCGATGAGTTCGAGCCAGTTCCGCCGGATGGTCGCCTGATCGAGCGGGTCATCCGCATCCTGCGCCAGCAGCGACTCCGCCCAGGGGCGGAGCGGGCCTCGGAGCCAGTCGTGGAGCGGAACCGCGAACCCTCGTTTTCGTCCCGAGTCGGACAAGCCCAGGCTTCGGAGTGCGGCGCGGATCGGCCGACGTCCTCCGGTGCCGTCGAAGAGGCTCGCGGTGGGGAGCGTGTTCGCGGTCTCGATGACCTCGCGACCGAGGAAGGGTGAGCGACACTCGAGGCCGTGATGCATCGTCCCTCGGTCGATCTTGACGAGCGGATCGTCGGGGAGATAGGTCCGGAAGTCCGCCGCCATCATGCTGCGAACGCCGTTCCAGTCCGGGAAGAGACCGTCCCATGGATTCTTGGGCACCCGGTCCCGGATGTCGATCACGCTTCGATCGAACAGATGGGAGGCGTCACCCTGTCGTTCCCGGAGATCGAGATAGCCGGCGAGCCCTCGAGGCACCGCCTCCACCTTCAGTAATGCATCGAGCACGGTCCCCCGGCCGAGTCCGATCCGTCCGATCCATCCGATCATGGATTCGGGGAGGCGCTCCGCGACCAAAGCGGCCGTTCGGAGCAACCGTTCCCGCCGCCCCCAGTTCGCGGCCATCGCGTGTCTTCGATATCCACCGAAGAGTTCGTCGCCGCCGTCGCCCGACAACGCGACGGCGATCCTCGGGGCGGTGGCCCGGGCGAGCAGGACCGTGGCGAGGAGCGAGGAGTCGGCGAACGGCTCGTCCGCCACGGCATGCAGCGACTCCGCGGTCGAGGTGATCTCCTCGTCGGTCGGTCGGATGGAATGGTGTTCGAGCCCGAGTCCGGCCGCGATCTCGGCCGCTTCGGCCGATTCGTCGAACGGCCCGGGCATGCTCAGGGTGAAGGCCGGCAGTCCCGGGCGGGCTTCGGCGGCGAGGGCTGCGACCAGGCGGGAATCGAGACCCGCCGAAAGGAACACGCCGACGGCGCGATCCGCTCGGCATCGTCGATGAACGCTCTCTCGGATCACGTCGAGGACCTGTCGGTCGTCCGCCACCGGATCAATCGGCGCGTCTCCTGCGGGATCGAAGGGTCGTGGTGGCGTCCACCACCGGCGGCGATCGATCCGCAGGTTCCGAAGCGTGATCTCGACCAGCCCGCCCGGCGGCACCTGCTCGACGCCCGGCCGGATCGACATCGGCCAGGGGACCGCACCGTTTGCGAGGTACCAGCGCAAGGCGTGCTCGTCGATGCCGTCGAGACGCGATGCGAACGGCTCGGGAAGTCGCTCGAGCGCCCGAAGATCGCTGGCGAAGGCGATCGCGTCGCCGGCCACCGCGAGAAGCAGCGGTTTCTGGCCTGCGCGATCGCGGGCCAGCGTGACGCGTTCCTCGTCGCGATCGAGCACCGCGAAGGCGAACATGCCGTCGACCCGTCGCAGCGTCGCTTCGATGCCCCAGGCCTCGAAGGCCGCGAGCAGGACTTCGGTGTCGCAGCCGGTCCGGAATCGATTGCCCGCGGCCTCGAGATCCCGTCGGCACTCGAGAAAATCGTAGATCTCGCCGTTGTAGACGATCTCGAATCGCCCGCTCGCGGAGGACATCGGCTGACGCCCTGCGTCGCTGGGGTCCTGGATCGCGAGGCGCCGGTGGACCAGCGCGACCCGCCGATCCGCGTCGTACGTTGCGCCTTCACCGTCCGGGCCTCGATGTCGGATCGCCTCGCTCATGTCGGCCATCACCGCGTCAATGTCGCTGATGCGTCCCGATCCATCGATGAAGCCTGCGATTCCGCACATGGTTCTTTGCGCCGATTCCAGTGGGTGTTCAATCTCGATTCGCGGATGGCCGTCGAATCGTGGCGAGCAGAATTCCCGACCCCAGGAGGAAGATCTGGGATGCGAACATACCCGTCACGATCCCATCGGTGCCCGGTCCGCCGAACCAGGATCCGCCGAC
>JAACEA010000133.1 GCA_009936695.1 Planctomycetia bacterium | reverse complement strand
GTTGAGAGTTGCGAGTGGGGGGGGTAGAGTGGGGTGGGGGGGGGTGGGGGGTCTGGGGTTCTCGTCGTGCTCTTGCCCCGCCGCCACAGGGTTCAACGGGCCCTCGGGGGTGTAGCGCCGTGCGAACGTGGCGAATCAGCACGAGATGCTTCGACGACTCGAACTCGACCGGGAGGCGATGGCCCGTCTCGTCGAGGAGACGCACCGTCGGAGGCTCCATGCGATGGTCACCGTCTTCAGCGAGGCGTTGATTCCGATCGCCGCGGAAATCCCGTGGGACGCGTGGAAGACCGCCTCCCCGGATCTGGTTCATCGTCCGCTCCTGGATCGACTCGCCGCCGACGGACGGCCGATGTTCGTTTCCACCGGCGCTTCGGATCTTGCGGAGGTCATGCGGGCGCACGACTGGCTCGGTGACGCTTCGGCGGTGTTCCTGCATTGCGTCAGCGCCTATCCGACGCCCGAATCCGCGGCGGGACTCGGGGCGATCGGGAGCATCGCGGGGGCGACCGGACGTCCCGCGGGGTACAGCGATCACACCGGCGAACTCACGACCGGCGGACTGGCGGTCGCGGCGGGGGCGGTGGTGCTCGAGAAGCACCTGACCTGGAATCGCGACGCGGAAGGCCCCGACCACGCGGCGAGTCTGGATCCCGCCGGTTTCGCCGGGTACGTCGACTTCGTCCGACGGGCCCGAGGCGCGATCGGCGACGGAATGAAACGACCCGACCCGATCGAATCGGACGTCCGACGGGTGGCCCGGCAGTCCCTCCGGGCGGCGCGTTCGCTCCCGTCCGGGACTCGTCTCTCGGCCACCGACATCGCGGTGAAGCGTCCCGGTGACGGGATCGAACCCTGGCGGTTCGAGGAGATCGTGGGACGTGAACTCCGGGTCGCCCTCGAACCCGATGCGCCGATCAACGAGGGAGACCTCGGATGAGCCGTCGCGTCGCGGTGGTCACGGGTTCCCGCGCGGACTTCGGTCTGCTGCGTTCGACCATGGAGGCGATCTCGGCCGCGCCCGAACTCGATCTCCAGGTCGTCGTGGCCGGGGCGCACCTGCTTCCACCGGACGAGACCATCGACGAGGTGCGCGACTGCTTCGAGGTGGACGCGGTGGTGGAGATGCAGCATGCCGGGCGGATGGGACGAACGGCCGATGCCACCGCCACGGGTCGTGGTGTCGTGGGATTCACCGCGGCGTTCGACCGATTGGATCCCGACGTCGTCCTCGTCCTCGGCGACCGGATCGAGGCGTTCGCGGCCGCCGCGAGCGCAGGCATCGGCGGGCGGCTGGTCGCGCACGTGCACGGCGGCGACCGGGCGGAAGGCGTGGCGGACGAGTCGATGCGGCATGCGATCACGAAGCTGGCCCACCTGCACTTCCCCGCGACACCGACGAGCGGAGAACGGATCCGGCGGCTCGGCGAGCCGACGGATTCGGTTCACGTCGTCGGAAGTCCCGCCGCGGACGGCATCGACGTGATGTCACCGCTCGACGATGCGATGTTCGATCGACTCGGTCGTCCTCGCGTGGCGATCCTCCACCATGGTTCCGGGCTCGCCGCGGCGACCGAACGAGCCTGGATCGAGGCGGCGATCGACGCGAGTCTCCGGCACGGTCCGGTCGTGGTCCTGCGTCCCAATCACGATCCCGGCAGCGACGTCGTGGAGCAGGCGGGTCTGGAGGGCGCAGCGCGGCCCGGCGTCGTCCGGGCGGGTCACCTTCCTCGGCAGGCGTTCATCGGCCTGCTCCGTCGTACGGCGGTGCTCGTGGGCAACTCCAGTGCGGGACTCATCGAGGCGCCCGTCGTCGGATGTCCGACCGTGAATCTCGGCCCTCGTCAGGCCGGTCGGGAGCGTCCCGGGTCGGTGGTCGACGTCGATCGACCGGACGTCGAGGCGATCGCCGACGCCATCGGGATCGCGGTCGGCCGCGATGGGCCCTTCGACCACCCCTACGGCGAGGGGGGCACGGGGCGACGGATCGCCGGCGTGCTGGCCGGGCTCGTGCAGTCCGGGATTCCGCGCAAGCGGAACAGCTTCTGAATCCCCGGCTCGGGGAAAGCCTGTCGATGCGTCCGTCGGGGACGACGCCAGAGGATCATCGCGGTCAGGAGCGACCTGGACATGAGCGAACACAAGACGACCGGATCCCGTGGCGGCGACGTCGAGCTTCCGTTGCGCATCGACACGCCCGACGACTGGGGTACGAGAGCGCTCGAGGAGACCTGTCAACTCCTGAACGACCACGCGCATCTGGAGAAGAAGGCGGCGCAGAACGCCCTGGAACTCCTGCACCGGTGGCCGGAGCCGACGCCGCCGGACAACTGGGTCGTCGCGATGACGGCGGTGGCCCGTGACGAGGTCGAACATCTCGCACTCGTGGTTCGATTGCTGTCGCGGCGTGGAGGTCGTCTCACCAAGTCGCATTCCAATCGCTACGCGGCCGCCCTTCGCGGGCTGGTGCGTGGTGGGGGAATCGAAGCGACGATCGATCGCCTGATGATCTCGGCGCTCATCGAGGCCCGGTCCTGTGAACGGTTCGAGATCCTCGCTCGCGTCGCGGAGGACGAACCGCTCGCGAAGATCTACCGGGGACTCTGGGCCAGCGAGCGGGGGCACTACCTGTCCTTCATCGATCTGGCCCGCCAGGTCGCGGCCCTCGAGGGTTCCGCGATGGTCGGGCAGGTCGAATCGAGATGGGACCGGATGCTCGATGCGGAGGCGTCGATCATCCAGAACCAGTCTCCAGGGCCCCGGATGCACGCGTGGGTCGAATGAGCGTGTTCTCGGGCCTGCAATCCGGGTTCCATCGGGTCCAGACCGAACATCCGGATCCGACCGGCATCCGTCGCCTCGGTTCGAGCGCATCCCGCGAATGACGACCACCGTCAGGGCCGATGCGGCAGAGGTGGTGATGGGCCGGGCCCATCCGAATCGAGGGGATTCCGGGCGCTGCTGCGCCCACGGAGAGCGTGACCATGGACCATGGAACGGCCGGACAAGAGGGTGGCGTCGCGCTGGACGCGGTTCGCAACATCAGCCACATCGCCACGCTTCCCGAGGTCACGGTGAAGATCATCGAACTCGTGGAGGACCCCGGCTCGAGCGCGCGAGATCTCCACGCGATGATCTCGGCCGACCCGGCGCTCACCGCCCGCATGCTCAAGGTCGTGAACTCGGCCTTCTACGGACTGCCCCGGCAGATCGCCTCGATCAATCGAGCGGTCTCGCTCCTCGGCCTCAACGCCGTCAAGAACATCGCGGTGGCCGCGAGCCTCGCGAAGCTGTTCCGTGGGGGCGAGATCGGCCCCGACTTCAACGCCCACGAACTCTGGCTCCACTCCTGCGTGACGGCGAGCACGGCGCGGATCATCGCGCAGGGCAATCGCCGGAACGCCGTCGACGAGGCCTTCCTCGCCGGTCTGGTCCACGACGTCGGCATCCTCGTGGAACTCCAGCACGATCGGGCGCGGTTCGCGGAGGCGATCGCCCTCGCGGCCACTGGCCGCGACCTGCGGGAATGCGAGCGGGAGGTGCTCGGCGAGGATCACGAGGCGTTCGGATCGGCGTTGTGCGAACACTGGAAGTTCCCGTCCAGCCTGGTCTGGGTCGCGGGTCATCACCACGATCCCACCTCGGTGCCCCCGGCGAATCGCGACCTTCCGATGATCGTCCACGTGGCGGACCGGATCGCGGCGGAGATCGCGGGCGGATTCACGCTGGACCTCCGGATCGGTGGAATCTCGCCCGAGGCCCTCGACCATCTCGGCATCGACCAGGTCACCCTCGACGGGATCCGGGCCGAGGCGAGCATCGCGGCTCGTGATGGTGGCGAGCTGCTCGCGGCGGCGTGAGCCGGCGATCGGTTCGCATTCCTCCCCCGACGGGGGATACCATCAGGACATGTCGTCGTACCGCGTCGATTTCGGCAAGCCGGTCGCCCTGTTCCCGCTCCCGGGGGTCAGCCTGCTTCCGCACGGCGCCCAGCCACTGCACATCTTCGAACCCCGCTATCGCCAGATGGTCGAAGCGTGCCTCGCGTCGGGGAACGGCGACCTCGATCGGGCGGATCCGATCGCGATGGCGGTCGTGGACGGTCGACGCGGCGCGGAAGTGGAGGAGATCTCCCTGCGCGAGGCGGTGTGCGTGGGGCGGATCGCCAGGGTCGAGCGACTCTCGAGTGGTCGGTTCAACATCCTGCTCCACGGCCTGTGCCGGGCGCGGATCGACGAGCTCGATCCACCGGTCGACGACCGGCTCCACCTTCGAGGCTGGCTTCGTCCCATCGAGCCGGAGGCGAACGAAGCCCCGCCGATGCCCGAGGCGAGAAGGTTGATCCGAAGTCTCCTCGGGAACGAGCGACTTCGACGACTCGCCGCGGCGGGCATGGCGATCGAGTGGCTCGACCGGGACGATCTTCCGACCAGCGTGGTGCTCGATCTCATCGGATTCGCGGTGGTCAAGGACGAGGCGATCCGATACCGGCTCCTCGAGCAGGGTGATTCCCGACGACGGGCGGAGACGGTCGCGGGCGAACTGCAGATGCTCGATCGCCTCGTGTCGCAGGTCGATCGCCAGAAGTTCGCCGACTGGCCCAAGGGCCTGAGCTGGAACTGACTCAGCGGTCTCCGTCGCGGGGATCGCGCGCGGCATCGAGACTGGCGTTCCACTTCTCGATGAGCTCGGCATGCACGGCACGCAGCGGCGTCGCGTCGCCTTCGATGGCGATCGAACGCACGGTGTCGTCCGGTTCGATCGCCAGCACCACGTCCATCCCCTCGACGACCTCGCCGAAGACCGGGTACTTGAAGGTGAACCGCTCGGATTGCGGTTTGGTGGTCACGAAGAACTCGTTGGGCCGGACCATCGCGGTGGGTTCCTCACCGAGACGCGACATCGCGACGAGGCCGCCACGATCGAATCGGAGATCGGGGGCGAACTCCGGCGTGATCGTGTACCCGGGGGAGTACCGGAGCGCGTCGTCGTTGTACGGGTTCCCCACCTGGCGGATGACGCGGGAGTGTCGATAGAAGTCGAGGCCGTCGAAGAAGTCGCGGTCGACGAGGTTGACGAAGTTCGCGCAGCTCACCGGAGCGCGATCGGTTCGCAGCACGAATCGAAAGACGCCACGATCGGTTTCGACCCGCGCGAAGATCGGTCCCTGGTCCTCGAGCGTCGGTGGTGCGCCGGATCCGGTGGACGAGGGGGCCCCGGAGTCGTCGCCGGCCGATCCACAGCCTGCGAGCCAGACGGCGATGAAGGTCGAGAGCAGGACGGGGAGCGCCGAGGCGCGGCACCAGTCGAACGAGGCGGGGCGAGGGGGCATGGGGGTCCTTCCGGTGGAGTCGGCGCGACCTTGGTCGAGGGCGAACCACAGGATAGGATCTCGGCCGGAGGCCATCCGCATGAACGACCCGTCGACCCGATTTCGTCATCGTCTCCTCATCCGCTCGCGCCGAGGATTCGCGGTCCATTGGCTGGTCCCGCTGATCCTGCTGTTCGCGACGCCGATGCGTGCCGGGTCGGGGCTTGTGACGGATCTCGTTCCGAGCGATCCGCTCCGGCCGGACGAGGCCGCGTTGATCGGGATCTTCAAGGGGACCGTCGAAGTCGTCGCGTCCGACGTGAAGATCGACCGCGCGAAGCTCCTCGACCGCGTGCTCGAGACGGGCGCGGTCGACTTCGTCCAGTACGCGGATGATGATCGGAAGACCACTCGCATCACCAGCTCGCCGGCGGCCCGGACGCCTCCCGGCTGGCCGCGCGAGGATGGAAAGCCGGTGATGATCGGTGTGCCGGGCGAGTCGACGAGCTGGCTCGTCCGCGATGGTGACGCGGTGGTCATGCCCGTCCAGCTTGATCTCGGGCAGTCGGTGTCGGTGCGATACGACCCGCCGGAGGTTCGGTTCTTCGCGGGGCCGGATCCCAAGCCGGTGGACATGGGGGTCCGCGTCTACGACCTTCATGGGACCGGTGATCCGGAGCACACCGGAAGCCTCCGGGTCACGATGGTCGATCGTGGCGTGCGACGGATCACGACGCCCGGCGGGGTCTTCGACGTGGTGATGTATCGAAGCGACTACAAGGGCGAGATCGGACCGGCGTCGGTGAAGGACACCGGGATCATCTTCGTTTCCCCGACGCATGGCGTGGTCGCGTCCGTGAACCACAAGAAGGTCTCGGCGATGATCTTCTACAACAAGGACACGCGTCTCGCATTCGCGCTCGCCGCCCCCTCCGGGGGCGGACCCGAATCCCGCTCCGACGGCTGAACCGATCGATCACGTCTCGAGCGTCGCGCCGTCCGATGCCCGGACCACCCTGGTCTCGGGGCGACGTCCGAATCGCGCGGCGAACTCCTCGATGATCGCGCGGCGATTGGATTCCAGCGTCCGGGCGGACGTGAGCACGAGGGCGCTGCCGCCGAATCCGCCCCCGGTGAGGCGAGCCCCGAGACATCCGGCATCGACGCGTCGCCGGGCGATCTCGACGATGTGGTCGATCTCGGGGATCGAGACGTCGAAGCGATCCTGGAGGGAGCGATGTCCGTCGAAGAGGATCCGACCGGCGGTCTCGAGGTCCTCCACCTCCAGCGCGGCGACCATCGCCTCGACGCGGGCGTTCTCCTCGACGACGTGCGAGGCGCGTCGTCGATCCGTCGCGTCGAGCCCGGCCGCGGCGACGTCCTCGAGCGTCGCATCCCGGAGTGATCCGCCGATCGCCGCTTCGGCCCGCTCGCATGCGGCGCGTCGTTCCGCGTATCCCCCGTCGCGAAGTCGATGGGTGACACCGCTGTCCACGAGCAGGACGACCGCCCGGTCCTCGGGCGGCATCGGCACCGGGCTCCACGTCGCCGAGCGACAGTCGATCCGCAGGGCGTTGCCCGCGATGCCGGCGGCGGACACCAGCATGTCCATGATTCCGCACGGGGTCCCGACGAACTCGTGTTCCGCCCGCATCGCGAGGTCCGCGAGCATCTTCGGATTTGTCACGTCGCCGTGGAGTCCGGCCCAGGCGGTGGCGAATGCGACTTCGATCGCGGCGCTCGAGGAGAGTCCGCCGCCGGACGGAACGTCACTGGTGACCAGGGCCCGGATCGGCGCGTCGGATCCCCCCGCGGCATCAAGGACCCCGAGCAGGTGATTCGCGAATCGACGGTTCGATTCGGTCTCCGGTCGTCGCGGCGGTGGTCCGAGGTGGGTGGTCTCCGCGTCGAGATCGGGAGCGACCAGCACGGTCCGATCGTCCTCCGACGGGCCGAGTGCGACGGCGGCTCTGGCATCGATCGCGAACGGGAGGACCAGTCCACCCGTGTAGTCGACGTGCTCGCCGATCAGGTTCACGCGACCCGGGGCGGAGGCGACGATCCTCGGGGGGACACCGAAGCGTCGGGTGAAGGCCGTTCGCGCCCGATCGGTCGCGGAGATCTCCGTCATTCCTCGAATCCGGGTTCGACGTCGGGATCGGCGCCGCGATTCCGTTCGTCCCGGCGGAACCCCAGTTCGACGAGGGCTTCACGCAGGCGGTCGCGACTCCACCGATCGCGCCGATCGAACGACGCGTTGACCGCCCGATGTCCCTGAACCCGGAGTTCCGTCTTCGCGCCGATGCCGGCGAACGGCCGGACCAGACGATCGAATTCACGCCGGCGTTCCAGCACCGCGTCGAGCAGTTCGATCTCGTCCAGGATCGCCTCGATGTCGTCTTCGAGGGTGGGTGCGGCACCCAGGTTCTCGAGGGGCACCGCGTCGGAGACGTGCCGGTACCGGGACGCGAGGGAGCGATCCGCCTGCTTCGCCGCGGCCGCGCCGAGACGGTTCAGTCGTTCCGCGGTGGCGGCGATCAGATTCTCGACGTCCTCCCGTCCCCGCTCGTCGAGGTCATCGGACGCGAGGATCTCCTGGATCAGTCGCTCCAGTCGGGCATCCTCCACGAACAGCGCCGGATGGGCGAGCCGATGGTGACTGCGGACGATCTCGAGATGGGTGAGCGGTGGGACCCGGGGGCCGAGCGTCTCGATCATCTCGGCATTGATGTTCCGACGTGGAATCTCGGTCGCGATCAGCGCCTCTTCGTACGCGGCGAGTTCCCGGTCGGCTCGATCCCGCGCGGCGCCCGCCAGCAGGCGATCCCATTCCGGGCCGAGTTCGATTCTCGTCGCGGCCCGCATCCGCTCGATCGATTCGCTCCGGGACCATCGCGCGACGAGGGCGGCGTCGAGATCGGCCTCCCACGCATCGAGCACGGGAAGCACGCCTTCGAGGATCTCCGGATCCACCGCGACGGTGGTGACGAGTTCCAGCGGTTCGATCGAAGTCCCGGGAAGCCGGTCCGGAAGATCGAGCAGTTCGCGTCGCCGCCGTCGGCGTTCGCGACGCGTCGAAGCGACCGGATCGATCTTGGATTCCGCCTCCCGATCGGCGGCGAGCAGCCGACCGAACAACGCCTCGTCCGCGACGTCGGCGGCTCGAAACGCCTCCGCCCGCGCCTGGAGGAGAAGGAGCAGTTCGGGGGTGTAGCGGGTCCGCACGTCGCCCCGTTGTCCGTCGATCGAGAAGCAGGCCGGCCATCGTTCGCGCACGATCTGGACCGGTCCCTCCCGGATCGGATGCCACGCGAGTTCGTACGCGGCGAGCGCGTTGACGATCGCCGTTTCATCCTCGATCTCCAGATCCCGGGCGATCGCGCGGATGGACGCCGGATCGATCGGCGCCGGTTCGTACATCCTGCGGAGGGACTTCTCGCGCAGTGCCCGCTCCGCCGCGGAGATCTGGGCGTCGGCGGGTCGGGCGGTGATCGTGACGATCGCGAGAAGAAGACCGAAGATGACCGTCGCGTCGCGGATTCGCATCGGAAACTCCAGGAGTCCGCGGCTGCGGGACTTCGAATCGACCGGGACCGGAAGGCCCGGGCGTTCAGAATACGAGAAGCCACCGACGTGAGTTCGTCGGGCGAGGTGGGATCCGCCGGACGCCTCCGATCCGCGGCTGGTAGGCTCGCGCGGACGGCTTCGCCGCAACCAGGAGACGCTCATGCCCGGAATCGTGGTGTTCGATCTCGACGGAACGCTCGCACGAACCAGCGAGGTCGACGATGCCTGCTGGCTCGAGGCGGCCTCGGACGTCCTCGGTCTCGATTCGATGGAGACCGATTGGAGCCGCTACCCGCATTCCACGGACGAGGCGATCGCCCTGGAACTCATCCGGACCCGCACCGATCTGGCACCGACCGACGAGAACGTCCACCGGGTTCGCGATGCCTTCGCGGCGCGAATCGAGGCGGCCCGACGGCGCCGGCCGGAGTGGTTTCTTCCGGTTCCGGGCGCGCCGGCGATCTTCGAGGCGATGCGGTCGTCGGGCTGGGCGGTCGCGATCGCGACCGGCGGATGGCGGCGTACCGCCGGTCTGAAGCTGGAGGCGGCGGGCGTGCCCCACGACGACGTTCCGGCGGCGCACGCCGATGACGCTCATCCTCGCGAGACGATCATCGAGACCGCGATGATGCGGGCGAGCGCATCGTCGGGCGAGGTCTTCGATCGAGGCGTGTACGTGGGGGACGGTCGATGGGACGTCCTCGCCACCGATCGAATGGGGCTGGGTTTCGTCGGAATCGGGGAGGGCGACCGCGCCGAGCTGCTTCGATCCGTCGGCGCGGAGACGGTGCTGCCCGACTATCTCGACTTTTCGGCGTTTCTGGACGCGGTGGAACGTCTTGCCACATCCCTGAAGCCCTGAGGGAGCGGATCGAACATGCCGACTCGCACCGAAGGCACTATCTTCCATAGCGCACGATCGTCGTTCCTCACGGCGACGTGCTCGTCCGACCCTCGCCCGCCAAAGCCCGCATTCCGGAGTCGACCATGTTTGGAGCCGCCATCCTGATCCCGATCCTCGCGATCCTCGGGGTCATCGTTCTCGTCGCGATCTTCCTGATCGGCTACTACAACGCCCTGCAGCGGAAGAAACTCGCCGCGGAGAATTCCTGGAGCGACATCGACGTCCAGTTGAAGCGCCGCCACGATCTGATCCCGAATCTCGTCGGTGCGGTCAAGGGATACGCGTCCCACGAGTCACAGACCTTCGAAGCGGTGACGCAGGCCCGTGCCGCGGCCACCAGCGCCTCATCCGTCTCCGAGCAGTCCGGGGCGGAGAACATGCTCACCCAGGCGCTGGGGCGACTGATGGTCGTCGCGGAGGCCTATCCGGAGCTCAAGGCGAACACGAACTTCCTGCAGTTGCAGGAGGAGCTCACCAGCACCGAGAACAAGATCGGATTCGCCCGACAGCACTACAACCGGACGGTGAGCACCTTCAACGAGGCGACCAAGACGTTCCCCTCCAACGTGGTCGCCGGGATGTTCGGCTTCTCCGAACTGGACTTCTTCGAGCTCGACGCGGACGAGGCCGCCGCGGTGAAGAAGGCGCCGAAGGTGGAATTCTGATCGCCTTCGCATCGATCAGGCGGGTTTCGATCGCACCGATCCCGGTCGATGCGACGCCGAGCGTTCCAGATTCGACGGGAGGGCTCGCGTGGAGGTGATCCTCATCGTGTTGGTGGCCGCCCTCGTGGCGGGCGGTTTCATCTTCGCCCACCTGCAGGCGAAGAAGCGCCGGGAGGTGCTCGCGGGGCTGGCGACCGCGAGGGGATTGGACTTCGATCCGTCCTTCGACGGGTCGCACGACGTCCGGTTCGCCCGGTTCGCGATGTTCAGGAAGGGCCGATCGCGGGTCGCCTACAACACGATCAGCGGAACGCTCGACCTGGGAGGCCGTTCGATCGAGGTTCGCACCGGCGACTTCCGCTACAAGGAGCGTCGTGGTTCGGGCAAGAACCGCCGCACGGTCACGATTCGTCTGAGCTACCTCATCGCGTGGAACCCGTTCGGCTCCGTTCCCGAGACCATCGTCCGCCGCGAAGGCGTGTTCGATCGCCTCAAGGGCATGCTGGGTTTCGACGACATCGACTTCGAAAGCGTCGAGTTCAGTCGCCGGTTCCACGTCTCGAGCGAGGACAAGCGTTTCGCCTACGATCTCGTCGACCCCCGGATGATGGAGCTGCTGCTCCGAACCGCGCCGCCCGCGTTCGAGTTGGAAGGGGACCTGATCTGCGTCTCGGACGGCCGCGGATGCTGGGAACCGGATTCATTCGAGCGTCATCTCGACTGGTGCGGCACGTTCTTCGACGCGTGGCCGGATCATCTGGTTCGAACGCTTGCCGACGAATCGGCCTGACGGCCCCACTCCAAGGATCCAGGACATGCTCTTCGTCATCCTGATACCCACCCTGGTCCTGCTCCTGCCACTGGTCTGGGGCGTGGTGATCTACAACCGACTGGTCTCGGTCCGGCAGCACCTGCACGAGAGCTGGGCGGACGTGGACGTGGAGTTGAAGCGTCGATACGACCTGATCCCCAACCTCGTCGCGACCGTCAAGGGGTACGCGGTCCACGAGCGGGAGACCCTCGAACGGGTGATCGAGCTCCGGAACAAGGCACGTGAGAACGTCGGCCGTCCGGACCGTCAGAGTGGCGACGAGCAGGCGATGGTCGCAGGCGTGGATCGACTGCTCGCGGTCGCCGAGGCCTATCCGGAACTCAAGGCCGATGCCGGATTCCTCGAACTCCAGTCGGAACTGGCCAACACCGAGGACCGGATCGCCGCCGGCCGGCGGTTCTACAACGCCAACGTCCGCGAGATGAATCAGCTCTGCACCACGATCCCGTCGAACCTCGTGGCCGGCCTCTGCGGCTTCGAGACCCAGGGGTTCTTCGAGACCGATCCGGCGGAGCGGGGCCCGGTGGCGACGGATTTCGGTGGCTGAAGACTGGAGACGGGCTCGGCTCCGACTGGCGTCCGGGCGACCGAACGTCGATGATGTAGGGAATGGCACGAGAGCGCATCGTTTCCGGAGAGTCGCAGGCCGAGGAACCGGTGACGAACGCCGATGCCGCGGCGCCCACGCCCGTGGTCAGACCTCGGTCGATCGCGGAATACGTCGGGCAGGCGGCGCTGATCGAGCGGCTCACGATCGCGATCGAGGCGGTGAAGGCGAGGAACGAGGCGATGGAGCACGTGTTGCTGCATGGTCCTCCGGGACTCGGGAAGACCACCCTCGCCCATGTGATCGCCAACGAGATGGGCACGACGGCCTGGGTGACCAGTGGTCCCGCGCTCAACAAGGCGGCCGACCTGGTCGGGACCCTCACCAAGCTCGGCGAAGGCGACGTCCTCTTCATCGACGAGATCCACCGACTTCCCCCCGCGGTCGAGGAGTACATCTATCCCGCGATGGAGGACTTCAAGGTCGACTTCACCGTCGACAGCGGGATGCACGCGAAGGTCATCACCCTCACCCTGAAGCCCTTCACCCTGATCGGCGCGACCACGCGTGCGGGCATGCTGACCCAGCCGCTGCGGGCTCGCTTCGGCATCACCCATCACCTCGAGTACTACCCCGTCGCCGATCTGGTCGAGATCCTTCACCGCGCGGTGGGGCGGATGGGGATCGAATCGGTGGAAGCCAGCGGCTTCGACGCGATCGCCACCCGCAGCCGCGGGACCCCACGGGTCGCGCTTCGACTGCTGCGGCGGGTCCGGGACTTTGCGCAGGTCCGGGGCACGGGTCGGATCGACGCGGCGGCGGTGACATCGGCGCTCGAACTCGAAGGCGTCGATGAACTCGGGCTCGACGAGATCGATCGCAAGTACCTGAACGTGCTCGCGGAGGTCTACGAAGGCGGACCCGCCGGGCTCGAGGCGATCGCCGCCACCATGGGCGGGGACGCGGGCACCCTCGAAGACGTGGTCGAGCCGTACCTCCTGCAGATCGGCTTCCTTTCCCGGACGCCGCGTGGGCGAAAGCTCACCTCGGCCGGTTCGGCACACCTGCGACGCTGACGACCGGTCCGATCGTCCCTCGCCATGGGCGTGCGCCGTTTCCACCGATCAATACGCGGGGAAGCCGATGCCCGGAGTCTGGGGCACCGCGAGTCGCAAGCCGAAGGTCGTCTCGTCGCGGATGAGGTCGTAGCCGATGGTGAAGGTGAAGTCGAAGTCCGGCGTCTTGCGGACGATCGACGCCGTCGCGGCGCGGAATTCGTCGCGTCGGAGGTCGTACTGCGGGGCCACCGCGAACTGGTAGAGCCGTCCGATCCGGTATCGGAGTCCCGCCTGGAGGATCTCGTCGAGCGTCGCGGCGAGATAGCGGTACTCGATGTACGAACTCGTGTCGGGTGCATGATTCATCTCGAGGCCCACCGAGCCTCGGAGGATGCCGTTGATCGTGCGGAATTCGGGGGCATTCTCGCCGTTCGTCAGGTCGACGACCTCGCGTGGATCCCAGGCGAAGAGCCCGGAACCGGCGAAGGCGAGGGAGCTGCTGAGCTGCCAGACCCCGCTCGCATAGCCGTGCGTTCCCCACTGACTGAGTTCCGGTTCCCACGAGAAGAACTGGGGATACGGCGACTGGGCCCAGGCGTAGGCGTTGTAGCCACCTCCCGGTCGGATGAGATCGCCACGCTGGAAGTCGTCCGCGCCGTCGTTGAAGACGGCGCCGTAGTTCATCGCCAGAAGGTCCACCGACTCTCGATTGCCGGGCCCGCCGCGTTGCGTCTGGAGCGTATGACGGGCTCCGATCTGCGCGACGGTTCCTCCGGTCGCGCCTTCGATCCGCTGGTCGTAGAGCGGGAACGCCCCGTCGGGAAGGCTGTCCCAGCCCCACCAGAGCGTGGTGTTCGGCTCGATGATGTGCCGGAGTCGGTGGACGTCGAAGAAATCGCTCCGCGCGGTGTTGTCGACCTCGACGAACTTCGTGCTCGCCCGGGCGCCGCCGCCGAGCATCACCCGATACTCGTCGAGATCCGCGTTGACGCCGGATTGCGTCCGGTACTCCTCCCAGTTGCCATCGAGATAGCCGGTGAAGCGTCCGAACACGAACGGGGACACGTTCCAGCCATCGCCCGAGATCGGAAGTGCGAACTCCTGGCGGGTGTGGAATCGCTGCACGACGTCGTCGGTGTAGCCCGCGCCCTCGTAGAGCGATGCGACGGACGCGTCGGCGTCGATCGTGGCGAAGTTCTCCGGATCGACGCCCAGGCTCGCCGCGGAGCCGGCGGTGGGGGAGAGTCGCATGCTGGAGAACCCGTAGGTGCTCGACCACGTGACGGTCTCGAGGATGTCGTCTCCCTCCCGGTCGTAGAGGATCTCCGGGAGCTTGTCGACCTGGTAGGGCTGGCTGGCGATGAGCCAGCTGTTCGAGAGAAAGTCGTTGAGGTTCTTCTTGGCGAGTATGGAGAGCGACGTGTTGTCGGGGCTGTAGTCGAGGTAGAAACTCGTCTCGTATTCCCGGCGGCTGTCGTATTCGCGCTCTCGCCAGGAGGTCGCCCAGGTCTGGTCGGAGAGATAGGACAGCTGGGCCTCGAGGAAGAGATCGGCGGAGAGGACCGCGCGATACTCGCCGACCGCCTGGCCACGGAGTCCCTCGGCGATCTCGACGTCCTCGCCCGAGGCGGTCCGATCCGTCCCGCCGAAGTCGTAGAGGCCGTAGAGGTCGAAGCCTCCGCTTCCGCTCACGCCGCCGATGCCGGCGAGATCGAGATCGAGCCCGACCGCGGGACCGCGATCGAAGAAGCCGTCGATCAGGAGATCGGCGGCGACCCATTCCGGCTCGGCGATTCCAAGCATGCGGAACAGATCCCAGGTCGTGCCCACTTCGAATCCCTTGTCCTTCTCGAAGCCGGACCGGACGCCCTTGAGCGGTGGTTCGTCCGCGGTGCCCTCGAAACCGGGCCAGTAGAAGAACGGAATTCCGCCGGCGTTCATGGTGAGGCCGTCGCCCTTGACCCAGGTGGTCGCGCGGCCCTGGGAGTCCGGGCGTTCGGTGACGGTGACGCGTTCGAGGCCGATCGAGAGGTGGGGGGTGAAGAACTCGCTGGTGGAGATCGTCGCGCGGTCCGCGGTCCACTGGTCGGTCGAAAGCTGTCGCATCTCCTCGGCCCGGGCGTACACCGGAAGATTGCGTCCGCGGCGGGAGTAGGTTCGAAGGACGGCGTCCATGATCGTCGCGCGGTTTCTCGGCAGGTCGTAGTAGATGCTGGACCCCCGCATCGTGTACTCGCCGTCGCTCGCGCGGACCGCGCCTTCGAGGAAGATCCCGGTGATCGACTCCGCCTCGACGGTCCCGGTCCCCTCTCGAAGATTGCGGATGGTCCCGGGCACCAGGAACACGACGCCTCGATCCGAGACCAGGGACAAGCGTCGAAGATCCTCGCCGGTGTTGGTTCCGTCGTAGTCGATGACCACCGAACCCAGCACGATGATCGCGTCGCGGTCCTCGTCCACGACCACCTCGTCGGCGTTGAAGGACACGAGGCCGCGCGGGTCGAAGATCGGCAGATCACCATTGCCCTGGACCGGGAGTTCGATCTCGGTGGGATCGAGCCGGTTCGAGGCGGGTGTCTCGCGGACGATCCGGCCTCCCGGTTTCAGGACGGGCTTCGGAGGTCCCGGTGGGATCTGCACGTCGAGTCGGGTGCCGAGGCGCGGGAGCGGCGGTGCGACGAGCGTCCGCAGGTATCGGGCGAGGCGCTGTTCGCCGCGGACCATGGCCGTGTTTCGAATCGGGCCGTCTTCCAGCAGGATCGTCCGCAAGGCGACCTTGCCGTCGATCGTGGCGGTGACGAGCACGTCGCGTCCGCTCGCGCCGAGTCCGGCTCGGCGGGTCGGTTCGGAGACTTCGGGGAACCAGAATGCGGCCTGCGTGACGAGGCCGTCCTTCGTGGGAAGCCGGTTGATCCAGACCAGGGCGAGATCGGCCCGGAAGGCGTAGGTGCCGAGCGTGATCTCGACGTCGCCCTCGAGGAGGAGCCTCTGGGTGTCGTCGGCGGTCCAGTTCGTGGCCCGCTTCGCGTCCATCTCGAGGTCGTGCTGGACCGGGAGGATCGGGAGGACGAAACCGCCGAGGCTCGAACCGTCGATCGCCACCCGGCGGGTGTCGGGACCGGCGGTGTCGTCCCGATCGATGGCCGGCGAGGCGGGCGCGGAGGCGGTGGCGGCGAGGATGCTCGCGAAAGCGATCGCCGCGATGGAGGACGATGGGGTCATCTGCCGCAGATGCTACCGATCGCGGCGGGATCCGGCTCGATTCGCATCAGATGCGGTAACCGATCATGCCGGGTTCCGTCGCCGTGAATTCCTTCAGGAGCGTCATGATCGCGATCCCGATGAAGGTGAACACCGCCATGATCACCGCGGCCTGCCACATGCCGAGTCCGACGAACCAGGCGGTGCCGTAGACGCCATGCCACATCGCGCCGTATCGACGGAGCTTCTCCGCGGCGTGCGTCCCCTGCACGGGCCCGGCCTTCCGCCACGCGAGGGCGGCGAATCCCACCATCGCGAGCACCGGCCAGATGACCACGGCGACGGTTCGGCCGTCGGGGAGCACGCCCCCGTCGGGGTCGCGATTGGTGGCGATGCCGAACAGCACGGCGGACCAGAAGAGCCATCCCAGGACGATGCCCACTCCTCCGAGGGGGGTCAGACGCGGCCGCTTGCCTTCGAGCACGTGACCGAGGATCGAGATGGCCATCACGTGGGAGAACACCAGCCAGACCGGGAGCAGAAAGGCGAGCTGGTGGTTCGGCACGAGCATGTGGGTGACATGGACGAGGCCTGCGACGATCACACCGACCGCGGGAAGATGCTTGCCGGCGGCGTTGTAGAAGAGGGCCGCGGTGGCGGCGATCACCGCGAGGACGAGTCCACCGGTTCCGAATGGAATCGCCGCCGCAATGGCCGCGAGCAGCGAACCGATGGCGATCACGACGGCCTGGCCCGCTCGGATCCGCCCCGCAGGGAGGGGACGATCCGGACTGAAGGTGGCGTCATGCCGGACGTCGAGGAGATCGTTCAGCGTGGTCGCGAACGCGAACAGCCCGATCGAGAGGACCGCGGCCACCACCAGATCGACCACGAGGGGGATGTCGTTGACCGGAAGCGCGGCGTACTGCGGATCGGCCCGCGTGTAGAGCACCACGAACCAGACGTCGGCGATCGCGCCGAAGACCAGGGAGAGCCTCGTGAGCTGGAACGCGGTCAGGAGCTTGGCGGCGAGCCTCGGCATCGCTGGCGATGCTACCGATCGAGGCGGCTTGACGTACGATGGGGGGTCCGGATCCGACGCCCGGACGCTCTCGCACCGCGAACTCAGGAATCGCCTCGATGACCCGTTCCGACACCATCATCGCCGACGCCGCCGATCTCCGAGTCGCGGTGCTCGTCAGTCGCTACCACACGGAGATCACGGATGCCCTCGAGAAGGGCGCTCGCTCGGCCTTCGAGGCCGCGGGCGGCGCTCCCGGCATGCTCGAGGTCTTCGACAGTCCCGGCGCCTTCGAGTTGGCGGGACTCGCCTCGGTCGCGCTGGAGACCGGTCGATTCGACGCGGTGGTCTGTCTCGGCTGCGTGATCCGTGGGGAGACGAGTCACGACGCGTGGATCAACGGCGCGGTCGCGCACGAGCTCGCGGCGTTGTCCTCTCGTCACGGACGCCCCGCGGCCTTCGGGGTGATCACCTGCAACGACATCGACCAGGCCCGGGCCCGGTCGGGTGGCGATCGGGGTGACAAGGGCGTCGAGTCGATGACCGCCGCCATCACCGCAGCTCGAATCGCGGGGGCCATTCGTGCCGGAGGAAGCGCGTGAAGTACGACCGTGAAGCCCGCCGATGCGCCTTGCAGGTGATGTATCAGTTCGACGCGGGCGCGCTGGACGATCTGGATGCGGTCCGTGCGACGCTCGACGGCTCGGGCGCTTCGGAGACCGCACGGGAGAAGGGTTTCGCGCTGGCGCACCTCGCCTGGGAGTTCCGGGACGAAAGCGACGAGATCATCCTCGGATTGTCGCCCGACTGGCCGATCAACCGCCAGCCGATGGTCGATCGCAACCTCCTCCGACTCGCGTTCTACGAGATCCGACGGGGTGGAACGCCACCTCGGGCCGCGATCAACGAAGCCGTCGAGCTGGCGAAGGAATTCGGCGGCGAGAAGTCGCCCGGTTTCGTCAACGCCCTGCTCGACAAGGTGATGCGGGAGGAAACGCCGTGAGGTTCTTCCGGAAGGCGGTCGGTGCGGTCCGGCAAGGCCTCGCCCGGACCGCCACGGTCCTGGGCGGTGGGCTTCGCTCCCTGCTTTCGGGTCGACGTCTCGACGACGACGTCATCGACGAGATCGAGGCGGCGCTCATCGGCGCCGACGTCGGTGTCCGAGCGTCCACGGAGATCGTCGAGGAACTTCGAGCGGCCGTCCGAGCCGGCGAGCTGGAACGCGGTGAAGACGCGATCGATTTTCTCAAGGATCGCCTGAAGCGACGATGGGACGACGCGCCGATCGACATCGCGGTCGCCGAACCCGGGCCGACCGTGGTGCTCGTGGTGGGCGTGAACGGCGTGGGAAAGACCACGAGCGTGGCGAAGATCGCCCACACCCTTCGTCAGGAGGGGCGAAGCGTCGTGCTCGCGGCCGCGGACACCTTCCGCGCCGGTGCGGTGGAGCAGCTGGCGACCTGGGCCGATCGCCTCGGCGTGGATCTCGTTCGCGGAGCCGCGGGTGCGGATCCGGCGGCGGTCGTGTTCGACGCCGTCGATGCCGCGCTCGCACGAAAGGCCGACGTGCTGCTCGTCGACACCGCGGGCCGCCTCCATGTCGAGGCGAACCTGATGCGGCAGCTCGTGAAGATCCGGGAGGTCATCGAACGCAAGATCCCCGGGGCGCCTCACGAGGTCCTTCTGGTGCTCGACGCGACGAGCGGGCAGAACGGGCTCCAGCAGGCCTCGGTGTTCGGTGAGGCGGTCGGGGTGACGGGCATCTTCCTCGCGAAACTGGACGGGACGGCTCGGGGTGGCATCGTGGTCGCGATTCGCGACGCCCTCGAGGTCCCGGTCAAGCTCGTCGGGGTGGGAGAGCGGGTCGAGGACGTACAGCCCTTCGACGCGAACGGCTTCATCGACGCGATGTTCGACGCCACGGCCGAATCCGCCGCAAAACCCTGATCTCCGCGCCCGGCGACGGGTGGCCGGGGCCGGAGCCGGGCCGTGAGCCGAATCCGAGGATCCGGGCCGGGCGAAGCGACTCATGACCTTCTGCTGGAACCCACGGGGCGGGGGCCGGTATTCTTGACGTCGTCAGCACTCGAAAGGTGGTCGATGCGCCCGTTCCTCGCCAGGAGAATCCGTCTCGCCGATCCCGGGCTTCACGGTGGCCGATCGGGCTTCACGCTCGTCGAGACCCTCGTGGTGCTTGGAATCATCACGCTGCTGGTCGGCATCACCGTGCCGACCCTTCGCGTGATGCGGGAGGAGGCCAGGTCGACGGAGTGCCGGACGACGCTTCGAGAACTGGGACTGGCCCTCAGTGCCTACCGCGCGAACATGGGCGACCGCATTCCCTCATGCGAACCGCTCCCCGCCGTGGTCGGCGACGGCGAGACCGAAGGGGGGCTGCCCGAGGTCCTCGAGGGCTACATCGACCGGAACTGCACCTGCTGGGTGTGTGGTGCGGACACGGATCCCGAGAGCACCTCCACGGGGACCAGCTACCTGTACGTCCCCGGTCTGTTGCGGTACGCACCGCAGGTGCAGATCGCGGTCGGGCAGGCCCTCATTCCCTACCTCGAGAGCGGCCAGTGGGATCCCGCCCAGCTGGAACGGATTCGTCGCGATCTCGAATCGAGGGAGTTGCTGGGGATCTTCGATCACGAAGCGGGCCGTCGTCTGCCGATGCTGATGGACAGCCAGGATCGGCACCCCGTCGGCGACCTGGTGCCCCGCAACGCGCTCTTCAACGACGGGAGCGTCGCCCAGATGCGTGAGACCTTCGCCGAGATGGAGGACGACGGATGAACGCGATCACCAGCACCGTCGACGATCTCCACGATCGGTTTCTCGAGTTCATCGACGGTCGCGAGCGACGCCTCGCGATCACCGCGGGTGGAGGGCTTCTGGCGTTGATCGTCCTGATCGCCGCCGGCATGTGGTGGAACGCGCAGTGGCGTCCGCCTCCGAGCATCTTCGACTCGCCCGTGGACGACGTGCTCGGCTACCTTGCGCTCGATGATTTCAACGCGATGAGCGTCGAGGAGCGAATGCGGTATCTCGGCGAGTTCGCGGTTCGCTTCCAGGGCATGGCACAGGAGGAATCGGCGTCGATGGCGGCATTCCTCGCGGGCCTCACCGGTCCGACCCGCGAACAGATGCGACAGAACGCGCGAACCCTCGCGAAGGACGTCCTGCTCGACGGCGCCGAAGGCTACTTCGCGGTCGCCGAGGGGGATCGCGCCGCCTATCTCGACGACTGGATGGCCGGCTGGCAACGGACCGCCGAGGAGATGATGGGCCGTGACTCGGGGAAGGACGACGCCGAACGCGCCGACGAGATCCGCGCCGATGCCCGTCGCGACATGACGCGGGAGCGGGATCCCGGACGGATGCCCGGGTTCGACGGTCGCGACGCGGAGCGGTTCATGGGCTTCTGGCAGAGTGACATCGAGGTCGCAAGCACGCCGAGGGAACAGGGGCAGATCATC
>JAACEA010000132.1 GCA_009936695.1 Planctomycetia bacterium | reverse complement strand
GGGGCACCGGGACCTTCGACGTGGAACTCAAGCAGTTCGCCGGCAAACTCGTCACCGGCGTGCGAACGACCAATCCGAACTTCCGCGCCGACCTCGTGGAGCAGATCGAAGGGGCGGGCGATCGGGTGCGGGTCCGGGTCGCGGTGACGAACGTCGGAGGCGCCGGAGGCGTGTTCATGATGCCGATCACCTTCGACACCACGGCCGGCAGTGAAGCCATGTACGCGACCGGCGTGGTTCGATAGCCGCCGCTGCCAGCCCGGCTTCAGTGATCGGACAGCGATCGCTCGATCGCGTCGAGTCGGGACTCGATGCGTTCGAGGCGGGCCACGACCTCGGCGGAGGCCTCCTCCATCGCCTTCCGCATGATCGGCGCGAGAAGCAAGGCCAGCGTGTCGTCGATCCGGGATCGCCCCTCGGCGACCCAGGCTCGAGGCGACGCACCCTCCTCGGCGGTCGACCCCGGGTTCACCGAGGCATCGACGGCATCCGTGATTTCCTCGGTCATGAAGCCCGCGATCACGCCATCCAGCCACCCCGAACCGCCGGGGGCATGGGTCGATCCGGAATGCTCGGTCTCGGGACGATCGTGTTCGTTCATGCGGTTGCGCTCCACCGTTGGAATTCCGCGACGCCTTTCATCGCTGGAGTGCTGCGAGTCTAGACTGTCCGAATGATCCACACGTCGATCGCCATTCTGCTCGCCACCGTCGCCCCGGCCATGCATCGGGACGATCCCCCGGCGAGACCATTGAAGCCTGTTTCCGTCGAGATCCAGGACCGAATCGAGCGCGACACGCCACCGGGAACGACGCTCGATCCACGGATCGACGCATCGAAGATCACCGAACTCGACGTTCCGGAGGTTCCGAAGACGGTCCTGCTGCCCGCCCCGCCCGTGCATCGGATCGCGACCGATCGCGGACAGACCGGGCTCGACGACGCGGCCTGGAACACGGCCACCGAAAGCACCCGACGCGGACTCGCGTGGCTCGCCCGCAACCAGTCCCGGAACGGCGGCTGGATGGAAGGCGAGATCGTGGTGCCGACCGACCAGCCACCCCGCGAAGCGGCCGCCGCGGTCGCGGTCACCGGACTCGGACTCAAGGCGTTCGCGCAGGCCCCGGAACTCGCCCCGGGCCCCGAGCCGAGGGAGCAGGCCCTTCGATTCGTGCGACGGGCGCTCGAGTCGCATGGTTTCGACGGACTCGCCGCGGCGGGCCTCGGAAACTACGTGGCGAGTTCGATCGCGATGGGGCTCGCGGCCAACGGCTCGACCACCGATCCGGGCGATGCGGGCACCCTCGGCGACGCGGTCCTCTTCCTCCAGCGCAACCAGTGGGACGAGACCGAAGGCGTGTCGAGTCGACAGGACTGGTTCGGCGGCGCCGGCTACGGAAATCGCGGCCGCCCCGATCTCTCGAACACCCAGATGATGCTCGATGCCCTCTACGACGCGGGCGTCAGCCCCGACGAGCCCGTCGTGCAGAAGGCGCTGGTCTTTCTCTCGCGAACCCAGAATCTCAAGTCGACGAATCCCGCCGCATGGGCGCAGGCCGGATCCGACGATGGTGGCTTCGTCTACACCCCCGCCAACGACGGCGAGTCGTTCGGAAGCGCCGCGGCCGGCGAGGGTCGCTACGGCGAGACGATGCCCGCCGGCGTCGCCCGCAGCCTCCGCAGCTACGGCTCGATGACCTACGCCGGATTCAAGAGCCTCCTCTTCGCCGGCCTCGGCCCCGAGGATCCGCGGGTGGCGGCGGCGCTCGGGTGGATCCGTGACCACTGGACGCTCTCGGAGAATCCCGGGGTGGGGCAGCAGGGCGTCTTCTACTACCTCCACGCGATGGCCCGGGCGTTGCGGGCGTCGGGACTCGACGAGATCGTCGACGCCGACGGCACCAGGCACGACTGGCGGGCGGAGATGATCTCCGAGATCGCTCGACGGCAGCGCCCCGACGGCCGATGGTTCAACGACGAGGATCGATGGGAGGAGTCACGCCCCGAACTCGCGACGATCTACGCCTGCCTCGCGCTCGAGGAGGCCCTGAAGCCTCGGTTCGGCATGGAATGACCGACCGGCGGGAACACCCGCCACGACGTCGATCAGGAACCTGCTTCCGCCTGCACGGCGGCACGGTCGATGGCCGCACGTCCCCGCTCGAGTCCGGCCTCCGCGGCCTGCGGATCGCGAACCCAGGCCGCCTGCCAGAAGCCGAATCGGAGTTCGAGTCCCTCGACCCCCACCACGTCGACGCGATCCGTCGGGTCACCCACCGGCCGCGCGAGGCGAAGTGTGCCCGGACCGATTGAAAGGTCGAGACCGCCCGACGCCGTCGCCGTATCGATCGCATCCAACGGAAGGATCGTCCAGTCCTCCTCGGTCCCGGCCGGTCTCACCGAAAGCACGCGTCGGCGCGAAGGGAGATCACCCGAGGGCGTCCGCCGCGGTGGGAGGATCCACTCCTCCCCATCGAGGTACCGGTCGTAGGACACGCGCCGGTACCGCTGCAACGAATCCGGATCACGCAACGCCACGTCGGTCCCCGGATGCCGGGCGAGCCAGTCCTGCCAGGTCGAGACGACGACCTCCGGAACCGGAACGAGTCGCTCGCCGATCCAAGGACCCGCCACGACGCGCCCGTCGTGACCGGAGACCAGCGTGCCTTCGTTGTCCGGGGCGTAGAGCAGGACCGAGAGATCGTCGAGCAGACCGCTCACGCCGAAGTCCGACGTCTTGCCACCGATGCGGCGCTCGTACACCCCGACCTCGTCGACCAACGGGGAGCGGGCGAGGACGATCGGCACGCCGCCGATCTCGTCGAGCACCACCTCGTGGGCGTCGAGGATGAACATGGGATAGGCCCGCACCGCGTCACCGATCCGAACCCCCACCACGCGGTCGCCGCTGACCACTTCCTTCTGCCACTTGCGCTTGTTGCTCGCGTTGAGACCCGCGACCTCGGTGCCGACGATCACCGCGGGCTCGACGAGAGGAGGCAGGAAGTCGCGCGGATTGCCGCTGGCGACGATCGCCGCGGGCTCGGTCGCGACGTTCGAGAGATCGAATCCGTAGCTCGATGGATCCCGACCGTCCCCGACCGGTGATTCACCCGACAACATGCCGACGAGTCCCCAGGTCGCGACCGCAGCCGCACCCGAG
>JAACEA010000131.1 GCA_009936695.1 Planctomycetia bacterium | reverse complement strand
TCGCCACCGGAACGAAGTTCGACCCGGACCATGTCGCGGTCGCCGACCACGACGCGATCGGCCTCGGCGGCCCGGAAGCCACCACCCTCGGTGGGCCGGAACTCCTCGAGCGGTGAATCGCTGAATCGCAGTCGAAGATGCGGCAGCAGCCAGAGGTCCGCCTCCGCGGCGCCCGGCTTCGAAGAGGTCAGGGAGCGTGCGATGTCGTCGGAAAGCCCTGGACGTTCGACCACCAGTCGAGCATCCCGGACCTCGGCGCGGACCCGCGTCCGGGTACGGATCGGTGGATCATCGGTCGCCGGATCGTTGGTGACCTGCTCGATCTCGGTCTCCTCGACGTACTCCTCGATCGCGCGATACCGGTCGACGAGTCGCTTGAAGAAACTGATCGGATCGAGTTCGCCGAGTTCATCGAGCCGAGCGACCAGGCGCCGGGCGTCGGCCGCCGATTCGAGGCCTCCCCGATCCCCCCGGACCTCCGGCGCGACGGAAGACGACGCCTGACCCACCGACACCAGTCCGCCGAGCACGAGGACGCCACTGGCGAAGAGCGGGTTTGCTGAAGCACGGAATTCAAACATGGCCCGGCTCCCGACGTGTCGGTGGAACTTCCTGTCGGCCCGCGAGTTGCGGACCGGAGTCCCGATCATACCACCTCGGAGACCGGCTTCCGGGATCGAATCAGCCGATGAGCAGCACATTGAGGGTCATGACGAGGGCGTTGCTGAGCCCGTGGGCGACCATCGGGGCGACGAGCGACCCTCGAACCTCGCGGGCGACGCAGAATCCGACCGCGAGTCCGGCGAGCGGCGGAATCGCCACCAGGCCCTGCGGGTGGATCGCGGCGAATATGACGCTGGAGACGAGCGCGGCGAGCACCATCGCGATCGGCGTCGCCCAGGTCCGCAACATGCCTCGAAGGTGGCTGTAGAAGACGCCGCGGAACATCGTCTCCTCGACGACCGGCGCCGCCACGCTCGCGAGCACGTAGATCTGCACCAGACCCCAGAAGTTCGCGTCGGCGATCGCCTGCTGGACCGGGTGGCTCGGTGCCGGGGTCTCTCCGGTCTGGGACTGGACGAGCCAGGTCAGGAACACCATCAGGATCGCCCCGATGAACAGCATCGGTACCGCCACCATCCACGCGAGGATTCCGTGGAAGACCTCGACGACGCCCCGGCCGAAGTGAAGTCCGACGTCCTTCCGCATGGTGGCGAACCGAACGCCTCGAACGGTCGGCCACGCGAGCGTGACGAGGCTCGCGAAGAACGCGACGATGCTCGCGGGCAGCACCAGGTCCTCGACCGTGCCGACACCGACATCGGCCGCGAGACTCGTGAGCGGTTCCAGCAGCAGTTGAAGTCCGAAGAACGCCAGCATCCAGATCGCGAACGTCTCGGCGTACACCCCGTGATGCGTCGTCGGTTCGACGCGACTCCGGACCTTTCCGAGCAGGCTCATCACCAGCAGGACGATTCCGAGCACGAAGCCGGTGAGTCCTGCGAGACCGAAGATCACGCCGAAGACGCCGAGCCAGATGACGAGCTGCATCGCATCGGCGGCCTGCCTCTTCATCGCCTCCGGATCACCGAGATCGCAGGCGAGGTCGCCGAACCATCCGAGCCGGGTCCGCAACACGTCCGCATCGGACTCGGGAATCCGCGCCTCGTCGGCGAGCGACCGGAAGGCCGACGCCGCCGCCGGCCGGAGCAACTCGAACCGTGGGTCACCATCGGAGTCGCACTCGTCGAGCGCCTTCATTCCCGCCTCCGCCCCGAGCATCGAAGCGACGAGAATGGCGTAGGCCACCTCGCCCGCCGGACCCGATGCACGAATGCCCTCCGCCTGCGAGATCGTCGATGCATCTCCGGTCACGGAGTACAGGCTGTAGGCCACCCGCCCCATCAGTTCATCCTGGCCGCCGGCCAGAAGGAGTCCATCCGGGATGGAGTCGGCCGACACCTCGGAATTCGGGATTTCCTCGCCCTCGGACAGAATCGCCGGCTTCGCCATCCAGAGCAGCGTGGCGCCGAGAATCACGAGCCAGGAGATGCCGAGCCCGAGACGCCCCTGCCGGGGGCCAGAGGGGCGATTCTCGTCCTTCCGAGGTGGATCAAGGGGGTGATTCAAAGATGGATCCGAGGCGGGATTTGGCATGGTTGTCGATCGCTTTCCAAGGTCTCATCGGCTCCAACGGACCTTGACAGAGAACCGCGGATGGCTATTCTTGGCGATTCTCGATCGGCCCCGGCACGGGGTGGGTCGGGCGTCCGCGTATCGGGCGCGATTCGTCCCTCGGGTCGAATCGTACTTCCATCCGTCTTCCTCTTCCGCCGATCGGGCCCACGACATGCCCCGCCAGACCTATCACGCGAAGCCCGGAGAGATCGAACCTGCCTGGCACGTCCTCGATGCCGAAGGCAAGATCCTCGGTCGATTCGCGACGCACGCCGCCACGATCCTCATGGGCAAGCACCGCCCCGAGTACACGCCGCACGTCCTCAGTGGCGACTTCGTCATCGTGACGAACGCGGAGAAGATCGTCATGACCGGCAACAAGCTCGACGACAAGACGCTCCGTCGATACAGCGGCTATCCGGGCGGACAGAAGGTCGAGACCTACCGACGCGTGCTCGATCGCGATCCCACCCGCCTCGTTCGACAGGCGATCGTTCGGATGCTTCCGAGCGGGCGTCTCGGTCGCGAGATGGAATCGCGACTCAAGGTGTATGCGGACGACAAGCACCCGCATCAGGCCCAGCAGCCGAAGGCCCTCGAGATCGGCTGAGACCGCCGACCCGCCACGACCTCCGCGTCGCCTTTCCGTTCACGCAGCAACCCTCGACATCGAGCCCGGACCACGACCGACCATGACCGAGACCAACGAGAACATCGAAGCCCCTGAAACCCCCGTCGTCGAGGGCATCACCCTCGGAGACGTCGAATCGACCGCGACCGAGGTCGCTCCGGTCTACGTGAGCCGGGGCCCCGACGCCCACGGCTGGTTCCGTGGAACCGGACGTCGCAAGAGCGCCGTGGCCCGCGTCCGCATCAAGGCCGGCTCCGGCGAGTTCCAGGTGCGTGGCAAGACCAAGGCCCTGAAGCCGCTCGACACCTACTTCACCGAGATCCGCGACCAGAACGCGATCCGCGACGTCCTCCAGAAGACCGGCACCGAAGGGAACGTCGA
>JAACEA010000130.1 GCA_009936695.1 Planctomycetia bacterium | reverse complement strand
GCGTCGGCGTCGGGCTCGGGCAGTCGTTCGATGGTGGCGACGCCGTCGAGCGAAGTCCGAGCGGTCCGATGTTCGCGGAACAGTTCGCCGAACGCCGCCGCGGCGCCGCCTGCATGCTCCAGCAGCGCCGGATCCCCGGCGATCTCGCCGCAGAGCGTGTTCACGAGTTCGATCACCGCCGGGCTCGAACGGAAGGACTTCTCGAGCTCCTCCTCGACGAATTCGATCTCCCCCTCGGTCGTGATGCGTTCGAGATTGCGGAGGATCCGCGGGTCACCGCCACGCCAGCCGTAGATCGACTGCTTGACGTCACCCACCACGAAGAGCGAACGCGTGCCGTCCGAGACGCTCGCGATCTCGGACGCGATGGGGCGAAGCGCCCGCCACTGCGTCGCGGACGTGTCCTGGAACTCGTCGAGCAGGAGATGCTCGATCCGGGAATCGAGTCGATACCAGAGCTCCTCGAGATCACCGGGACCGGCTCCGCCCCGAAGGGCGTCGAGCGAGCGGGTGAAATCGTCGAACTCCGCGATGCGGTTCCGTTGCTTGAGATCGGCGATCCGAGGTTCGATCCGACCGAGGAGGTCACGGATGCACGCCGTCCGGTGACCCATGTTCCGGAGGTTTCCCGCCGCCGCATGCACGGCGAGATCCTGAAGGGGCGCCACCAGTTCGTCGGGTACGGGCTTCCTCGAATAGTCGACGCCGTTCACCGCGGCCTTGATGATCGTCTCCTTCGCGATGAGGATCCACCCGCCGCCGTCGCGGGCACAGACCTCGTCGATGAGCCGCGCGATCTTCGTCGTCGCCTTTCGAACGCCCGCCGTCCACGCCTTCGCGGCGTTCTCGTCCAGCAGGAGGTCGCGAATCCGCGCGAGATCCTCGTCGTCGCGCGGCGGCGCGGACCAGTCCCACGCATCCGCGGTCGATTCCTGATGCAGGGTGAGGAGGTTCGCGACGGCGCGTTCGACGACCGGGACGATCGTGACCTTGGTGCCGCGGGAACCGAGCGTCTCGAGCGTCTCGAGCATCGCGTCCGCGTCCGTCTCGGACACCGTGACATCGATCGCGTCTCGAAGGATCGCGGCGGATTCGTCCGCCTCGACGAGTCGCGCCCCCGCGGGAATGCCCGATGCCGGACCGAGGCCCGCGGCGATCGAGGCGAAAGCGCTGTCGAGGGTCCGGACCTGCAGGCCCGGCATCGCCTTCACCAGTCGCTCGAGCAGCGACGCGGCTTCCGCAGCCGCCATCGTCGACCGCGCCAGTCCACGTTCGCGAATCGCCTCCTCCCGCTTCTCGGGATCGACCACCAGCGCCGCGGCGTCGCGGAAGATCCGATCCCGGATCTCCCCCGCCGCCGCCCGCGTGAAGGTCGTGGCGAGAATGCGTTCGGGTTCGACCCCACGATCGCCCAGTTCGAGGAAACGGCCCACCAGCCGGAAGGTCTTTCCGGTGCCGGCGGAGGCGAGGATCCGCAGGTGCCGCGGACCGTCACCGATCGCATCGATCCCGGCATCCGCGATCTCCGACGACTCGGTCGCATCGAGGTCGGCCCCGACCCCGGGATCCGGCACGAATTCGAGTTCACCCTGCGGGTCGTGCATCATCCCTCGCCCTCCCCGTCGTCCTCGACACCGAGGGACCGGATCCGCTGCACGAGCGCGATGGGATCTCCGTCCCACGGCGGATCACCGGTGAGATCGAAGTTGCCGTCACGGATGTTTCGCACGACCTCCCGCGCCATGTCCATCGCCTCTTCGTGCAACTCGTCGATCTTCTTCGACGGCGCGAAGCCGATCTTCCCGGGGTCCGCGGTGACCAGGAAGTAGCCCGTGGCGACCTCCGAAGGCGGTGGCGCGTCGGGCAGGGTCCCGGCGTGGAGGCCGCGATAGAGCGGCAGCTGGAGATCGATCCAGCGGTCCCTGGTGCGATGGCTGCGATCCGGCGTCTTGCCGGAATCGGAGGTCTTGAAGTCGATCAATCGCCAGCCGAGTTCGGGATGATGATCGATGCGATCGATCCGTCCCCGCACCGGCATCGGCGCTTCACCCGGGATGTCGAGCAGCGCATCGAGCCGGTCTTCGACCGCATGGATCCGCCAGCCATCCCGCGCGAGTTCCGCCTGCCGGTTCGCGACCTCGCGAAGTCGCGCGGTGAGGATCCGCTCCTGCAGGAGAAGTCCCGCGCCCCGGCTGGATCCGCACATGCGATCGATCGCGTCCGACATCGCCCCGACCATGGCGTCGTGGATCCGATCGGGATCCGTGCAAGGCCGCTCGCCCGCCGCAAGTCGCACGATGTCCTGTTTTCCGAACACCTCCACCGCGTGGTGAAGCACGGTGCCGAAGGTCCGGGCATCGAGTTCGCGACCGACCGGTTCGGGGCCACGGAGGCCGAGCACGTGCTTCAGCCAGAACCGATACGGCGACGCGAGGTAGTCGCGGAAGGCCGTGACCGAGAGTCGATCGATGGTGACGGTTCGCGCCCCCTCGTCCGCCCAGGTCGGTCGCGGCCGACCGAACCCCGACACGCCCACGCCGCCGCGGTTCCGGGCCGAAGGCTTCGTGAAGACCTCGACGACGCGTTCCGCCAGGGCGGGCCCCCGGTCCCCGAACACCAGTCGGGACGGCACCCGCGGTTCGCCCCGGGGATCGCGCCGCGGCACGAGGAAACGGGCGTCCGGGTCGCGACCCAGGATCGTGGAGAGCACCCAGAGATCCCGGGCGTGCCGACGCGCCTCGTCCTCGAGACCCATCGTCGCCCGGAGCGAATCCGGCAGGACGGGATCGGTGAACCGACCCGGCAGCGCCGCATCGTGACAGCCGGTGACGATGACGCGTCCCGCCGGATCGAACGGCGCCTCGAGCCAGCCGATGGTCTCGATCGCGGCCGGATCCGGCGGATCGGGAAGTCGCGCCTGCTCGAGGGTGCGGAGCAGGAGTCGAATCGCCTCGGCCGCGGTGACGTTCGGCTGGAGTTCCGCCGGAAGCGGAACGAGGCCGCCGACCGCGTCCCGCACCACGCGGAGGATCTCCTCCGACCAGAGTCCCGCCGCGTCCTCGTCGTCCAGTCGTTGCAGGACCTCGAGCAGTCCGGTGAGCATTCGATCGAGTCGGTCCGTCTCCGCGTCGCCGAGCGGTGCGAGGATGTCCGAGAGAACCGCATCGGCGGCGTGGAGGGTTCGACGGGCGGCCGCATGACCCGAGCGTTCGCAGGTCTCCGGGTCGCCCGGCCATCCCTCGGCGAGGGGACGCGGCATGTCGGATTCGGACCAGCGGGACCAGGCGGCGGCCGCATCAAGGCCGTCGAGTCGCCGGCCGATCGCGGCCGCGAAGGCCGGATCCGCGACCAGACGACCGAATCCGTCCGAGTCGTTTCGCTCCAGGTGGATCGCGAGCGTCCCGAGCGTGCGGGCGAGCCCGCTTCGCGCAAACGCCCGGCCGCCGGCGAGGTGGACGGTGGCGCCTGCGGCTTCGATCTCGCGCCGAAACGACTCGGCGGCCGACTCGTCCGCCACCACGATGGCGACCGACTCCGGATCGAGGCGTCCCGCTTCGGTGGTGCTCGCCTCCTCCACGAGCATCTCGACCACCGCTTCGGCCTCGTCGATCGGCTTGTCCTCGATCCGCAGGGACTCGAGGGGAATCACCGGTGGCGTCGCGATCCAGGACGCGGGGACCAGTCTTCCGACCGCGTCGAAACGACGGTCGTCGCCATCCTCGACCGCCTCCGCCAGGATCATCGTGTGGACCGTGGCTCCTGCGAGCACCGCTTCGTCCCGGGCCGACAGATCCACGACGCCGAGCAGGACGATCTCCTCCGGCGCGTCGAGCGCTGCGGATCCTCGAGTCTCCGGTGTTGCCTCCTCGATCAGCCGACGCTTCGCCGTTTCGGGTGCGACCAGCCCCAGGGCTCCGAGATCGGCTTCGGCCCGGGTCAGGAGGGCACCGATGCGTCGATATCGATCCGACTCGCCACCGAGTTCCACGGACCGTTCGACCGTCGAGACCACGTCTCCCCAGTCGTGTCCGGCCGCTGCGACGATGCGATCCGCGTCGAGCAACGCATCCGCGACCGTGAAACGCTCGATCCAATCGGCATCGGGACGAATCACGCCCGCAAGATCGTCCGCGCCGGCGGCACCGAGGACGCCGGCGAGCACGCCACGGTGAAGCGGACGGTCCGCCACCGCCTGATCCGGGCGACCGCGAATCGAAAAGACGAGTTCGGACGGCGTCGTGGTGCGCGGCGGGACGAACCGGATGCCGCGCGCCTCGGCTTCGACGACCATCGCCAGCAGCAACTGACGACCCGCCCGCCCGCCGGGAACCACGACCAGCACCCGCGACAGGTCGACCTCACCCAGCACGTCCGTCGGTCGATCGAGCAGGATCGAGGCGGCGGTCGCGAGCGGTGATCGGAATCCCAGATGGATCGGCGTGGGATGTGCCGGCATCGAGTGCCTCGCTCGGGCGGGGATGGTCTCGGGAACGGGGAAGGAACGCTGGAACCAACGTTCGCATCATCGGAGAACGTGGCCGATCGCGTCGACTGACCGGCTCGACTCTGGAGATTCGGTCGATTCCCGACCCGACCAGAAGATCATGCCGGCACACCCTCGCGCGGAATCTCCGACGGTCAGGGCAGGGTTCGAAAGCGGATCCCCATCTCGCCGGCCACGACTTCGAGATCCTCGATCCGGATCCGCCGACCGTCGCCGAGCTCGAAGTCTCGAGGCAGGTTCAGGAAGCCCGGCGAAGCCCGGTCCGAACCGCCGTCCACCGACAGCGACTCCGGCAGCATCGGAGTCGAAAGGAAGTCGGGGACGGGCAGCCGCCCCATCGACGTGCCGTCGAGATCGAGGATCACCGCCGTCGACTCGAGCCTGGGGACGAGATCGAAGACCACCACCGGTCCCGCCGGTGATCGCACCGCGAGCCGGATCGCGTCCTCGTCGAAGCGAATCCGGGGATCGGTCCAGCCCGCGGGAAGCCGGAAGCGATCGTCGTGTGCCAGCCAGGGATCGAGTCTCGAGGCGAGCCAGTCGTTGACATCGTCCTCGCCGATCGCGAATCCCCAGGGCGCGGCATCCTGACGAACCCGGGTCACCGTGGAGGCGATCCCCTGTTCGATCGCGTTTCCGCGAATGGCAACCTGCGGGTCATCCGTGGCGGGGAACCACCATGCCGGGCCGACGAACGCGAGCCCGGCCGTGATCAGGCCCAGCACCGATGCGCCACCGGCGACCGCGGCGATGATCCGACGACGACGGGTTCGAGATGTCTTCGACCCGGCGGCCACCGCCGGTCAATCCTCGAACCGAGAGATCACGAGAGTGTCGTTCTGACCCCCGAACCCGAAGTTGTTGGAGAGCGCGACGTCGACCGGGGCGACCCGGGCCTCGTTGGGCACGTAGTCGAGATCGAGATCGGGGTCGGGATGGTGGAGGTTCCGCGTCGGCGGAACCATGCCGTGCTTGATCGCCATCGCGCTGGTGATCAATTCCACCGCACCCGCCGCCGCGATCAGGTGGCCCATCATGCTCTTGATCGAGCTCATGGGGATCGACGGCGCGAGCTCCCCGAACACCCGCTTCACGGCGCGGGTCTCGATCGAGTCGTTCTCCTTCGTCCCGGTTCCGTGGGCGGAGATGTAGTGGACGCAGGGACGACCGTCGGCATCGGTGCCGGTCGGCGTCATGCCCGCTTCCTCGAGCGCCTGTTCCATGGCCGCGGCGGCGCCTCGGCCGTCCGGCTGGATGTCGGTGATCCGGTAGGCGTCGCAGCTCGATCCGTACCCGAGGACCTCGACGATCGGCGTGGCCCCGCGGCTTCGGGCGTGCTCGAGGGTCTCGAGCACCACCATTCCGGAGCCCTCGCCCATCACGAAGCCACCACGGGTTCGATCGAACGGCTTCGAAGCCTCGGTCGGATCGCCGTCGTGCTGGGACAGCGCGGTGAGCCGGTTGAAGCCGGTGACCCCGAGGGGGTGGATCATGGTGTGCGTGCCGCCCGAGAGCATCAGGTCGGCGTCGCCGCGGCGGAGGATGTCGGTCGCTTCGCCGATCGCCTGGGTGCTGGCGGCGCACGCGGTCAGACAGTTGTAGGCGGGGCCACGGAGCCCGAACTCACGACCCAGATGGGCCAGCGGCATGTTCGGCTCCTGCTCGATCTCCCGCATCGCGCTCATCGTCTTCAGCGCCTCCTCGACCCACCGGACACCATCGACACGACGCGTTTCGTCGTTCCAGCCGGCGATGTTGCTGCCCGCGTAGTTGTCGAAGTCGAGGACGCCCTCGCCCGCCCCGAGGTAGAGCCCGGCCCGGAGCGGATCGAAGCTCCCCGCCGCGAGGCCCGCCTGCGTCCACGCCTGTCGCGCGGCACCCAGGGCGAACTGGACGTTGAGGCCGGCATCGGCGTGGATCGTGGGATCGTCCACGAAGTCGTCGACGTCGAAGTCCCGGACCTCCGCCGCGAACGTGGTGGGGAAGGTCGCGGCATCGAAGCGGGTGATCGGCGCCATGCCGCTGTCCGCGGCCATCAGTCGCCGCCACACGGTGTCGAGGTCGCAGCCGAGCGGCGTGACCCAGCCCATGCCGGTGATGACGACGCGTTCCTTGTCGTTTCGCTCGACGGTCATCGGGCGTCCTCCTCGATGCGGGTCAGGACCACGGCGGCGGACTGCCCGCCGAGATTCGTGGTGAACACCAGGATCGAGCCGAGGTCGGCCTCCCGCGAATCGGCCGCGGCGGCGTCGAGCCCCTCGATCGAATCCGCATTGACGCGGGCGGGCAGTCGCTGCTGTTCGATCGCCTTGGCGGCGATCGAGACGGAGATCGCACCGATCCCGGCACCGCAGAGCCCGAAGACCGGTATCGGGAGGATGATCGGTATCTCAGGGAGCCGGTCGCCGAACACGGCCTTCATGCCGCGTCGATCCGCCGCGTCGACGTCGGGGATCCCGGTGCCGCTCGGAACGATGGCGTCGATGTCGGACGGTTCGAGCTTCGCGGCGCGGAGGGCCTGACGGATCGCGCTTTCGAGCCCCGGATCGTCTTCGGCGAACCTCATCCCGACGGTGTCCGAGCAGTCGGACTGGGCCGCTCCGAATCCAGCGACCTCGGCGTAGGCCCGTACCCCGCGTTCGCGGACCGAGTCGAGGGCTTCGAGGACGAGGATCCCACCACCCTCGCCGGCCAGCGTGCCGTCGGCGTCGGCGGCGTAGGGCCGCACCGCCTCGTGGGCGGTCGCGTCGTCGTCCCCCGTCTCCGCGATCCGATCGGCGAACTGCTGGCGAAGCAGGGCCATCGGGTTGAGCTTCGAGTCACATCCCCCGGAGAGGCAGACGTCCGCGGCACCACGCTGGATGACCCGCATCGATTCGCCGATCGAGAGCGTCGCGCTCGACTCGGCACAGGTGATGGTGTTCGACGGCGCCTGGCAGTCGTGGATGATCGTGACGTGGCACGCCAGCATGTTCGGGAGGTACTTCAGAAGCCACAACGGCGTCAGGTTGCCCATTCCCCGTTCGCCCCAGGCCGCGTAGTCGAAGTCACCGGCATCATCGACGGACCTGGAGAGCGCCATGGTGAGTTCGTCGATGTCGGCGGCGATGAGACCCGCCCCGATGTGGCATCCCATCCGATCGGGGGCGATGGTGGGTGGTTCGTCGCCTGCGGCCTTGGTGAGTAGCCCCGCGTCCGCCACCGCGGCCGCCGCGCCGCCGACCGCGAATTCGGTGTCCCGAGCCATGACCTTCGTCGCCTTGCGATACGACTTGGGCACCGCATCGCGGACGTTGAAGAGTTCCCTGGAGATTCCCCCGCCGTGACGACTGCGGAATCCACTCGCATCGAAGGCTTCGATGCGGGTGATGGCGCTGCCGCCCTCACAGGATTTCTTCCACATGGCATCGATGCCCGCCCCGGCGGGGGTGATGGGGCCGAGGCCGGAAATGACGACGCGACGTTGGGTCCTGGACATGGGCTCGGGAGTGTATCCGAACCCGGGGACACCCTCCGCCCACCCGGTTCGTGGACGAGATCGTCCCGGGAAACCTCGATCCCGTCGTCCCGGACCGTCTACTCGGACGTGGCTCGCATCCGCCGTGCGATGCGCATCGCCATCTCCAGCGACTGCTCGTAGTTCAGTCGGGGATCGACCTGGGAGCGGTACTCACGGCCGAGATCGGCATCGACCAGCCCCCGCGCGCCACCGGTGCACTCCACCACGTTCTCACCGGTCAGTTCGAAGTGAACCCCGCCGAGCGCCGAACCGCAGGCGGCGTGGATCTCGAAGGCCTGTTCGAGCTCGTCGAGAATGTCCTCGAAGGAACGCGTCTTCACGGTCTCACCTGCGAGCGGCCCCGACTCCGGGACCACCGTTCTCGTGTTGCCGTGCATCGGATCGCAGACCCAGAGGGGGCGGCTGCCGGTCCGGGCGACCGCGTCGATCATCGCCGGCAGCCCGGCATCGATGCCGGCGCGTCCGAATCGGTGGATCAACGTGAGTCGTCCGACCTCCCGGTCCGGATCGAGCCGGTCGACCAATGCCACCAGCTGCTCGACGGACATCCCGGGGCCGACCTTCACGCCGATGGGATTCTGAATGCCGCTGCAGTAGGTGACGTGCCCACCATCCGGATCCGCCGTCCGCAGTCCGATCCAGGGGAAGTGCGTGGCGAGATTCCACCAGCCCGGACGGTGCGGCACCTGCCGGGTCAGCGCTTCCTCGTACTCGAGCAGCAACGCCTCGTGACTGCTGAAGAAGTCGACCTGCGACATCTCCCCCACCTGCTTCCCGGCCAGCGACTCCATGAAACGCAGCGCCTCGCCGATCGACTCGACCATCGCCTGGTACTCACCGCCCCGGGGTGAATGGCTCGCGAAGTCGAGATCCCAGTATTCGGGGTGATGGAGATCGGCGAAGCCGCCGTCGATGAGGGCGCGAATGAAGTTCAGCGTGAGCGCCGATCGAGCGTGCCCTTCGACCAGGCGATCGGGATCGGCGGCGCGATCCGCCGCGTTGAACGCCGGGGCATTCACGTTGTCGCCTCGGTAGGTCGGGAGTTCCACACCGTCCCGGATCTCCGCGGATGCGGATCGTGGCTTCGCGTACTGACCCGCAAACCGGCCCACCCGGATCACCCGACGCCGGCCGCCATGCGCGAGCACCAGACTCATCTGGAGCAGGATCTTCAATCGGGCCGCGATCGGTTCGGAACCGCATTCGTCGAATCGCTCCGCACAATCCCCGCCCTGGAGCAGGAAGCGCCGCCCCTCGACGGCTTCCGCGACCTGCCGCCTCAGTCGATCGATCTCCCAGCTGGTGACCAGCGGGGGCAGACTTCGGAGGCTCGCGACCGCCTTCGCCAGCGCCTCGGGTTCCTCGTAGACCGGCTGCTGCGACGTCGGCCTGGCCCGCCAGTCGGAAGGTGACCAGTCCCGCTCGGCTCGGGAATCGGGGTGATTTTGATCGGACGTCGACATGGGGGCCAATCCGTGAAATCGGGGCGAATGCGGGCGACAGGACTCGAACCTGCACGGGTCTTACCCCACGGGAACCTAAATCCCGCGCGTCTGCCAGTTTCGCCACGCCCGCGTGGGAACGTATCGTATGAGTGTTCGGACCGCGACGACGGTCTCGAGCCGCCGGTCGCATGCGAAATCGCGACGGAGGACGCCCCGATGGGATTCAGCCGAGTCGCCGCCCTGCACCTGCTTCCGCTCCTGGTCCGGGTCACCCTCTGCGCGGTGTTCGTGCCCGCGGGGTGGTCGAAGATCATGAATCAGGCCGAATTCTCCGGCCCCGCGGCCGCCACGATCCGCACCCTCACCGGGGTGTCGACCGCGGATGCGAAGCCGGCCGCGCTCGGGCAGGAACTCTCGCCGCCGTCGGAGGCCGCGCGAGCCGAGTCGGAGGCGCCGCTCGAGGCGAGGCGCCTCTACGGCCTCGCCGTGCTTCTTCACGACCACGAACTGCCCTATCCCGTGGCCCAGGCCTGGCTCGCGGCCATCACCGAACTGGTCGGAGGCGGTCTGCTGCTCATCGGGTTCTTCAGCCGGATCTGGGCGGTCGGGCTCTCCGTCGCGATGGGATTCGCCTTCGCCCTGACGACGCTGCCCGTCCTGAAGACCGTCAGCCCGCTCGACCTCGATGTCCCGACCTTCACGAAGGCCGCGGCCCAGGTCGCGTTGTTCACCCTCTCGACCGGAATCGTCCTGACCGGGCCCGGCGGCCTCAGCATCGACCACGCGGTGTTCGGTGGCGCAGCGCGGCCCGCGGAGGAGGATGATCCCGAGCTCGACGATGCGGCCGACCACGAGCCCTGATGCGGTCCCACGCCGACGTTGGACGATCTCACCCCTTTTCCGCCCGACCGCAGGCGAGGGGTGATCGCCGGGGGTAGGGTCAATCTCGCATGACGAACTCTTGGAACGAACCATCAACGTCGTTCGACCCGAATGGGCGGCGAACACGAAAGCGGCGGCCCGGAGCCCCGCTCGCGTGGTCGCTCTCGATCACGGCCCACGTCCTGCTCCTCGCCTTCGCCTTCCTGATCACCTGGAGCGTCGTCGACGCGTCGGAGGACGAGGGTGATTCCCGGATCCTCGCCCCCCCACCTCCAAGGACGTTCGAACCGGTGTCGACCCTGCAACCGGCCGATCCGATCCGATCGATGGCGTCTCGTCCGACCCGGACGCCGACCGAATCCAGACCGGAGACCGTCGAGGTCGCGGAGATCGCCGATCTCATCTTCGCCGCCGACGATCTGCTTCTTGATGGCACCGATCTCGCCGGAGCCGAAGGCGATGCATCGCTGCCCGGCATCGACTTCGGTGGCGTCGGCGCCCCCGCCGCCCGGAGGATCGTCTTCGTGGTCGACGCCAGTGGTTCGATGATCGGCGCGTACCCGGCGGTGATCGACGAGGTCGAACGGACCCTTCGCAGACTCGTCCCCCGCCAGTCCTTCTCGGTGGTCCTGTTCCGGGCGGGCGTGGCCGCGCCGCTCCCCATCGACGGTCGACTCCGTGCGGCGACCACGCCCGCGATCGACCAAGCCGCGGACTGGATGCGAAGCCTCCGTCCGGAGGGGCGGAGCGACCCGGCGGCGGCCCTTCGAGAGGCCTTCGCGGTCGATCCCGAAGTGGTGTATCTCGTCAGCACCGACATCACGGGCGCGGGCGTCTACGAGATCGACCGCGACGCGTTGCTGGAACTGCTCGATGAACTCAACCCCGCCGACGCCGATGGTCGACGAAAGACGGTGATCCGCTGCATCCAGCTGCTCGACGAGGATCGACTCGGGACGTTGCGGAAGATCGCCCGGATGCACGGCGGCGACGATCGTGAACCCGGTTTCGCCTTCATCGACCGCGCGGCGCTGGGGCTCGGCCG
>JAACEA010000129.1 GCA_009936695.1 Planctomycetia bacterium | reverse complement strand
TCTCGAGCAGATCCATCGGCATCACGACCGTGGCGACACCACGCTTCGCGGTGACACTGACACCGGGGACGGTCTGCACCAGACTCGCCGCGACCGCGGCCCCGGTGATCTCGATCGCGATGGTCAGATTCTGATTCAGATCCACCTTCTGGATTGCGCGATCGAGCGCCTTCTGCATCGCCTTCCGCGCCTCCGGTGAGACGTGCAGCGTGCGATACCAGCGAGCGTCGGCGCCACGCGGAATCATGACCCGGACGGTCCCGCCGTCCGCGGCGAAATCCGCGGCGTCGAAGACCAGGTCTTCGTACGACACGCCGCCGAGGGAATCGAAGTCACCAGCGGTGATCGTGAGCTGCACCCCGTCCGTCCAAACGACCCCCTCGGACGCCGTCGGACCGATCGATGCGATCGCGGGCATCGTCAGGGCGGCCACGGTCATCGTGCCCTTCCCCGTGGCATCCACGGCGATCCGGACGCCGGCAGGATCCTGTGACACGCAGCCGCCTGAGAACACCGCCACCGCGAAGATCGCGAGCGGGGCCAGACGGGCTCCGAAGCGGGTGAAGATCGGGATGCCTTGCATGTCGATTGCTCCTGCCGGCCTGACGAAGGAAACGGCCCCATGCCGCTCGGGCTAGAGCGTACCGCGCCGCCGTGCTGGAACGGGACGGGAGCGGGGCCGCGAGGTAACGTGGGGCTTCCGGAGGCACCCATGCTCGCGATACGCAGATTCTTCAAGACGATGCTCGGTGTGGCCACGCCGATGCAGATCCTGCTCGCATGCCTGATCGGCTCGATGCTCGGGTTCCTGCCCGTGCCGGGTCCGGGGCTGGCCGCGTCGATCGTCCTCGTCTTCCTCCTGCTGGTGCTGAACGCGAACATCTTCCTCGCGGGGCTGGTGACCTTCGGAACCAAGATCGTGTCCCTCGCGGCCGCTCCACTGGTGTTCGAGGTGGGCCGATTCCTGATCGACGGCCCCACCCAGCCGATCGCGCGGCTGCTCGCCAATGGTCCGATCACCGCCTGGCTCGGCTTCGACGCGTACCTGGTCACGGGCGGACTCGCCGTCGGGGCGGTCTCGGGACTGCTGATCGGCGTGATCGTCGGACGCCTCGTTCGCGACATTCGCAGGACGCTCGGGCGCCTCGAAGGGGAAAGCGACCTCGTCGCCTTCCTCGCGCAACGTCGAATCACGAAGATCGCCGCCTGGATCCTCTTCGGAGGCATCCCGAAGGGCGGTTTCTCCGCGATGGCCGATCGTCGTGGTTCGCCGATCCGGATCACCGGAGTCGTCGTGGTCGTCCTGCTCGCCGGACTTCTCGCGATCACCGCCTGGCTCGCCTCCGGTGATCTCGCGCGTGGGATGCTCGAACGGGAACTCACCCGGATGAACGGTGCCACCGTCGAGGTCGGCGCCGTGGAGATCGACTGGCTTCAGGGACGAACCCGGATCCTCGGACTCGCGGCGTGCGATCCGTCGGACCTGGACCGGAACCTTCTCGAGGCAGGCGAGCTCGCCGCCGGCCTCGATCTCGGCGCCGTGCTTCGTCGGCGACTCGTCATCGATCTCGTTCGCGTCGAGGATGCCCGCAGCGATGTCGCCCGCGACACACCCGGGCGGCTCCACGTGGACTCGGATCCCGCGAAGGCGGATGAGACGGAGGATTCCTCGGCGACGGAGGAGGAGGCACCGCCTGCGGGAACCGATCTCGAGTCCTATCTCCGGACCGCGAAGGTATGGCGGGAGCGGCTCGAGCAGATCAGTCGGGTCATCGACGATCTCGCGGATCGAATCCCGGAATCCACGGGCGGCGACGACGAGCCCGACGCCGAGGATTCCGACGCGACCGAATCCGGGACGACGGATTCCCTCGAGGCATGGCTCCGGCGCGAAGTCGACCGGCTCGGATACGCGGGTGTCCGTGCCACGCACCTCATCGACACCGCACCGACCCTGCTCGTCCGGAAGATCGAGGCGACCGGTGTCCGTCGCGCCGGGGACGGCCCCTTCGGCGATCTCTTCGACATCGTCATCTCGTCGTTCTCCACCCAGCCGACGCTGGTGGACGAACCGCCTCGCCTCGAACTCGCCGCACGAAACGAATCCCTCCGCGTCGACGTCTCGCTCGGAGGCCTCTCGAGGGTCGCGACCGAGAATCGCTTCGAGTTCACGGTGCGGAATCTTCCGGCCGGTCTCATCGTCAACCAACTCGTCGCCGCCGACCCGCCTCCCTTCGCCGGGGGAAGCATCGACGCGAGCACCATCGGCGCCTTCCGCCTTCGGCCCGAAGTCCGGATCATCGCACCGCTCGACGTGGTCCTTCGCGATGCGACCATCCACATCGGAGGCGAATCCGCCACCATCCGCGAACTTCCCGTGCGGATCGACGTCCTCGGCCGACTCGAAGATCCATCGATCATGATCGACGACCGGCGACTCGCCGACGCCCTGCGGGACGCCGGAGCCGAAGCGCTCGCATCCCGCGCCCGGGAGGAGGCGGACAAGCAGATCGACCGGGGACTCGATCGACTCGAGACGGAAACCGGAATCCGGCTTCCCGACGAGTTGCAGGAGGGGATCGGCGAGGCGATCGGGAAGGGACTCGGGGATCTCTTCGGTGGCGGGGACGACTGACTCCGATCCCGTGGCTACCGTGGCGATCCACCGTCCGATCTCGTTCGTCGCTTCCGCCCCCCTTTCGATGGATCGCTTCCATGAGCACGACCACCCCCTCGATTCCCGACGTCGATTCGATTCGCCGCCTGTTTCCCGGACTTGAAACGGACACCGTACTCCTGGAGAACGCCGGTGGATCGCAGGTGCCGGTGTTCGTCGCCGACGCGATCCGCGACCATCTGCTGCGGGACTACGTGCAGCTCGGGGCCGGTTATCCCGCGAGCGACCGTGCCACCGCCACCGTCGAGCGTGCGCATCGCTTTCTCGATCGCTACGTCAACGGCGAGGGGATCGGACGGGTCATTCTCGGTTCGAGCTGTACGAGCCTGATGCACGTGCTGTCGCACGCCATCGCGCCGACCATCGAGGCCGGCGACGAAATCGTGGTCTGCGAGCAGGGGCACGAGGCGAACATCGGTTGCTGGCTCGAACTGGAAGCTCGTGGCGCCGTCATCCGATGGTGGAACGTCGACCCCGAGACGGGCTCGCTTGATCTCGAGACGCTTCGCGGCGTGCTCTCCGATCGAACCCGGTACGTCGCGTTCCCCCACGTCTCGAATCTCCTCGGCGAGATCGTCGACGTCGAAGCGGTGACCCGACTGGTCCATGCCGCCGGCGGCCGCGTCATCGTGGACGGCGTCGCCTACGCGCCGCACCGCGCCATCGACGTCCGGGCCTGGAACGTCGACTTCTACGCGTGGAGCACGTACAAGGTGTACGGACCACACATGGGAGGCCTCTTCGCCCGCCACGACGCGTTGGCGGAACTCGAAGGCCCCAACCACTTCTTCATCCCGAAGGACGAGATCCCGTACAAGTTCGAACTCGGCGGCGCAAGTCACGAAGGTTGCGCGGGAATCTGCGGCCTCGCCCGACTCCTCGCGATCCTCGCCGGCGATCGGGAACCCGCCGCCGACATCGCGGACACCTGCGATTTCGACATGGTCCGAACCGCGTTCCAGACCATGACCGCGATGGAAGCACCGGTGCAGGCCAGGCTGCTCGAACGGCTCGAACGACATGATTCCGTGAAAATCATCGGACCGAGTTCACCGGACACGCGTATCCGTGTATCGACGATTTCGATGCGCCATGCATCCCTCGAACCCGACAGGATCGTCGAAATCGCCCATTCCGCGAACATTGGTATCCGACACGGACACATGTACGCGTACCGCCTGTGCCAGCGGATGGGTATTCCGGTCGACCTCGGAGTGGTCCGAATCTCCGCGGTGCACTACAACACGGTGTCTGAAGTCGATCGTCTTTGCGACGTTCTCGATGAATCGTTTGGTGACTGATCGCCGAACTGATTCCAAGGCGCTCCTGCCCCTTCACTAACCAGATGAGAAGTGTGCGGGTGAAGACCACGTTCCTGCCGATCAGTACATACATGCCTTCCAGCACCAGCAAGAAGATCCTGACCAACCCGATCGAGATCGATGCCCCACCCCGCGTCGGAGACTGTGACGTCACCGCGAGCGGACTGATCTCCGAGGACAGCGGCCCGATGCCGTCCGCGGACAGCCTGCGGGCGGCGAGGAGCATGCTTCTCGCCGAATACGGGCCCTGTGTCGCCTGCCATGCCGAAACGCTGATCGCCACGGCTCGTCGGCTCGACGCGACCCGCTGACGTCGACACGAGTCCGATACCGCACACCATCGTCCGAAATGGGGGAACCAAGCCCCGGATGATCCATCCATGGATGGGTCTTCCCGGTGACCGCCGTCCCGCCGAGGCCACCCAGAGGAGCCGTGACCGCGATGAAGAGGCGCCTGCATTCGACATTCCTCGTGCCGATTCTCGGCATCTCGCCGCTCACGGCGATCGCCGCGGCGGGAGATGACCTCTCGGTCGTCCAGACCACGCCACGCCGCGCGGTGCTCGACGCCGCCACCGATGCGGTCATCCAGGTGACCTTCGATCGCGCCGTCGACCCGGCAAGCGTCGGCGTCGACACCTTCCATGCCTTCAGCCGCGGCGCCGGGCCACTCACCGGCACGCTGTCGATCTCCCGCGACGGACGAACCGTCTCCCTCACGCCGGATCGCGACGCGAGCCCCGGAGAACCAGTGACCATCACGCTCGGTCACGGGTTGCGGGGCGTCGACGGATCCGCGCTGCGAAGCCGGGGCCACCAGGTCCGGTACTGGACCCGGGCCGGTGCGGGCGATCTGCAGTTCGAGATCGCGCAGTCCATCACCACTCGCGCGTTCCCCGGCGAAGACGTGATTCCCTACGGCGGAACCGCGACCGATCTCGACGGTGACGGCTGGATCGATCTCTCGATCGTCAACGAAGCCACCGACGACGTCCGCGTCTTCATGAACGCCGGTGACGCCACCTGCCGGGTGGACGCCTTTCTCGAACCTGGAAATGCCGTGGGTGCGGTACCGAGTCCGTCCGAAGCGGCGGACTTCGATCTCGACGGAATCCCCGATCTCTGCACCGCGAACATCGTCGGCGACAGCGTGTCGGTCCTTCTGGGCAACGGTGACGGCACCTACGGACCGGCTCAGACGCTCGAGACGGGAGAGGGCGCCCGCGGCATCACCGCGCTCGACCTCGACGGCGACGGCGACCTCGACATCGCGAGTTCGGCGTACTACTCGAACAACCTTCGGCTCCTCTTCAACGACGGCACCGGCGTGTTCGGGGGACTGACCTCGCTCAATCCCGGCATCAACGGGGAATGGAGCATTCAGGCCGACGACATGGACGGCGACGGGCTCTTCGACCTGGTGATCGGCGGACAGAGTCAGGTTCGGGTGCTGCTCGCCGACGAGGACGGCGGATTCACGAACCACAGCACGCGTTCGGTCAGCGGACGCACCTGGCAGCTCAACCTCGCGGACCTGGACGGCGACGGATCCGTGGACGTCGCCTGCGTCAACTCCTTCGCGGACGAAGGCTTCATCTTCCTCAACGACGGCCGTGGCGGTCTCCGGCCGGGCACCAGTCACGACACGGATCCCTTCCCGCTCGCCAGCGATCTCGGTGACCTCGACGGCGATGGAGATCTCGACTGGATCACGTCGAGCTACGGCGGCGACTGGTTCCTGTTCCTGAACGACGGCACCGGCGGCTTCGAGTTCCATTCCAGCTTCGATGCGCCGATCGCGGCCAGTTGCTCGCTTCCCGTCGACATGGATCGTGACGGTGATCTCGATCTCGTGTTCGTCGACGAGCTCGACGATTCCATGATCATCATGAGCAACGGGGGTTACGACCCCCCCGGACTTCCGGGGGACCTCGACGGGAACGGATCCGTCGACGGTGCGGATCTCGGAATCATGCTCGCGGCCTGGGGCGTCTGTCCCCCGACCTGCCCGCCCGATCTCGACGACGACGGACGGGTCGACGGCGCCGATCTCGGCCTCCTGCTCATCGACTGGAACTGAGTCCGGCGGCGCCCGAAGGAAAAGCCCCGGCGATGCGGGGCTTCGAGACGGACGTTCGAGTGGTCGATCGGCGGTGACGGCCGCGGGAGCTCCGCCTCAATCCCAGCGGAAGACGCCCTTCTTCCATGCGTACACGTAGGCCACCACGCTGGTCGCGATGAAGAACATGATGCGGCCGAGGAAGAGGGCGGACTCGGAGGACTGCGGCTCCAGCTTCGCGAAGGTCACCGCCCACGGGTAGAGGAAGATGATCTCGACGTCGAAGACCAGGAAGGTCATGGCGAGGATGTAGAACCGGACGTTGAAACGCTTGCGGGCCGATCCGATCGGGTCCATCCCCGACTCGTACGCGAGACCCTTGACCGCACCCTGGGCCTGGGGGCCGATGAGCGACGTCGCCACGATGTTCACGACGATGAACAGGAACGCCATCACGATGATGACCCCGACCGGGATGTAACTGGCGATGCCGTCGAGCGCGAGGGTGATCATGGGTGGGCCTGGATCCGGGGACGATGCGGAGCGACCGGCGATGCCGCCGGCGAGTGCAGAGGATACCGATCCCCGCCCGGTCGCGACGGAGAAATCACCGGTTTGAGCACCGTCAGGGCCGCTCGAATATGTTCTGTCCATGCCAGAGACCCCCAGCGAACCGCATCCCGTGGTCTTCCTGCATGGTTGGTGCGGTCGAGCCGATGAAGTCGACTCGATTCGAGCCGCCCTGCCGGGCCCGGTCCTCCCGATCTCCTGGATGCCGGCCGGAGGGGATTTCGACCTCGAGACCTGGCCGACCGAGCCGGATCCAGAGGCCCGCCATCCGATCGCCCGGGGATTCGCCGACGAGATCCTCGACCGGGTTCGAACCACGATCATCGACGCGGGATTCGCCGGGGCGACCGTGATCGGACACTCCCTCGGCGGCGCCATGGCCTGTGTCCTTGCGAAGGATCCGGATCTGGCCGTCCGGCAGGTCGTGCTTCTGGATGCCAGCGTTCCGATGACGCCGGACCGCCGACAGGACTCCCTGGATCGGATGCTCCCGTGGATCGACCGGGCCGCGACGGACGGGCGACTGCTGGCTCAGGCCGGATGGATCGCGGAAGCCTCGTCCTGGGTCCCCGATTTCTTCTCTTTGGAGGACCAAGGCGACATCCGCCTGAACATCGAACGGCGATTCCTCTTTGCACCGGTGGTGGAAGCCGCCCTCGCCATCGCGGGCGCCGTCCAGTGGCCGATCACCGAGTCGCTCGAATCGATCGACTGCCCCGTGCACGCGCTCGCCGGCGGCCAAGGTCGAATGCCGGTCGAAGGTCTCCTCGCCCATCGGCCTGACGCCAGGGTCGAACGAGTGGAGGACACCGGACACTATCTGCACCGCTTCCGGGCCGAACGCACGCGGGAGTGGCTCGAGGCCGGACCGTTTTCAAACCTCGCGACCTGAGTCCGGCGGGGCCTGAGTTCGAAGCTCGAGCAAACGCCCGAACCGGCGAACCATGAGCATCAGCACCACGCCGAAGATGACCAGACCCACGATTCCGGCCGCCACGATCAGTCGCAATCCACCCATCGCACGATCCACGATCTCCACCGCGGTGACTTGAGCCGCCTCGATCGCCGAGCGAGACTCCGTGGCGACCATCTCCCGCAGCGAGACCATGGTGTTGTCACGTTCCACCGCGACGCCTCGGACCAGGGCCTCCCGTTCCTGGGTGACTGCCTCGAGAACGAGTTCGCGTTCCGTCCGAAGGACCTCGACCGTCTCGAGACGCTGACGCTCGATGTCCTTCTGAGCCTCGATTCGCTCCTGCTGGACGAGCACCAGCATCCGATCGAATCCGTCGTCCACCACGAAGGCCACCTCGTCCATCGCGTCCTGCGTCAGGGTCTGGATCGACCTCACGATCGCATCGCCCTTCATGTCGAGCGAGATCGGGATTTCGCGGATCGCGTCATCGACGGCCCTCATGTCGAGATCGAGTCTGTCCAGGCTCACCAACGCCTGGTCGACACGCTCGTCGTCGAGCATCCGCCTCACCGCCAGATCGATCTCCCATCGAAGATCCTCGGGGAAGTCGTCGAGCGCCGAACCGAGCCGGTGGTAGGCGGCACTCGCGACGAACTCGAACGTCGCCACCGAGTCCATGAGGGTTCTCAATCGGGCATCGTCTCTCGCCACCGGCGAGATCGCCGACGGTCGCGCCAGCGTCAGGCTGGTGATCTCGTGCCGACCGACCAGCGCATCGACCTGCGCCTTCGCCAGTTCGCGATCGACCAGCATCCGTTCCAGCGCGATGTCGAGGTCGAACTCCATCGTCCCGAGCATCCGCTCGATCACGTCGGGACGATCGCCGAGGGCTTCGATCCCGCCACCCGAGCGGAGGAATCGCTCGAGCTGTTCATAGAGCACCCAGGAATCCAGTGCGGCCACGATCGGATTG
>JAACEA010000128.1 GCA_009936695.1 Planctomycetia bacterium | reverse complement strand
TGGAAGCGATCGGGCTTGAAGCGACCGTGGGAGTTCGCCCCAGACGCCCATCACCCGGGCTCTGGACGAGCTCGTGACCGGGCGAGGGGACGATAGCACGCCGCCGAGGCCCATCACCGCCGACGCTCGATGATCGAGGAGCCCTCCGCAGGGCGATCCAACCCTGCCCGACCAGGCCCCAAGCGGAGGCCCCCCGGCGGTATCAACGGGCCGAACGCGGGCGAATCCGGTGGGGCCGTTCGAATTCCGCGGAGAAGAGTCGCCTGACGGAGGCCCTGTAAGGATGACCTCAGCGACCTTTTTCGGCCTCAATCCCCATTTCGAGGAACTTGACAGGTCCGGCGGACGGAATATCCTTGTGGCGCTTGGATTCCAAGCACCTTCGATACGGGCCGCGGCAGGTCCTTCATATTTCGAGCCTCCGGAAGATTTCCGGATCGCCGGCACCATCATTCATCGCCGGTCAACATGCTCACCTGCCCTCATTCGCCGAGTCACTTCGGCAATCATCCGCCGCCGCCCGAGACATACCGACCGAGCGACCTCCGAAAAGGTCGCGGCTGTCTCGTAACCGCCTCCTCCTCCCCATCCCCCCTCCCGGGCCGGAAACGGGCATGGAGGCAGGGTTCGGGCTTCCTCGGTCGGGCTCGCCAGCGGCTGGATCACCAGACATCCACCCCGGATCGCGACATCGCGAATCAAGTTGATTCACGTCCTTCGTGTTCCAAGTCCGGATGATGATGGTGATCGCGGGAATCGGACTTCGCACTCGTTGCGGATTCGAATCACGAGGGTTTCACCCACCGCACTTTCGTAGAGGCTCTTCTTCGGGCCTTCCATCCCTCCGGCCGGTCCAGGTCGGCGGAACTCTGGCGCCTTCCTCGTAGCGGCGGCTCCAGAGGGAAGATCCGATTCATCGTGTTCATCGCGGCGTTCATCCGATCGCCGAATTCCTTTTCAGGCTCCTTGCTTCTTGGAGACCCCACACATGCGAAAGCGCAACGGTTTCACCCTCGTCGAGTTGCTGGTGGTCATCGCGATCATCGCGCTGCTCATCGGACTTCTTCTCCCCGCACTCTCCCGTGCCCAGCAGGCCGCGCGAGTCGTGAAGGACTCCAATCAGCAGGCCCAGATCCACAAGGCCTGTCTCATCTGGTCCAACGACGACCCCAACGGCTACCTGCCCTCCCCGGGCCGGATCAACCGCTTCACCGATCCCCGGATCGGCCGACAGCCCGGCTTCGGTCCCGAGAACTGGAAGAAGAACTCGACCGGCCATCTCTACTCCGGCATGATCGGCCAGGGCTACTTCAACGACGACATCGTCGTCAGCCCGGTGGAAGCCAACCCCGTCGTGGCGAAGTACGGCGACAACGCCGCGGACGACTCGATCAGCTACGACTACGCGGTCATCGACCCCGCGACCGACATCTACTGGATGGGCGACACGCCTGACCCGGTGACCGTCTCTCCCGGAACCAGCCCCCAGGGCGCCGCGAACCAGATCTTCCTGTCGAAGATCAACCGTGCCGCCCCCTACGGCCGGGCGCACTGCTCCTTCGCCCACCTCATGCTTTGTGGTGACCGGAAGACCAACACCTGGCGCAACAACCAGAACAGTTCGAAGCCCGTCTTCTCGACTCGTGGCACCAAGAACGGTGACACCTCGACCGACGAGTACCGAAAGAGCTGGACGCTCCTCTTCATGGGCCCCGACACCGAGTGGCAGGGCAACGTCGTCTACAACGACAACCATGTGGAGTACAGCAAGAACTTCTTCCCGAGCAACGTCGCTTACGAATGTGGTGACCGCGAACTCGCGAAGGACAACATCTTCGCGGCCGAATTCGAGGACTGCAACACCTGGGAAGCCGGTGATACCTGGCTCGCGATGAACGAGATCGTCGTCGAAGGCGCACCGGGCGAGCCCAAGTGCACCGCGATCTACGACGCGAAGCGTGCCAACTGATCCTTCTTCACGATTACTTCGGACGGGATCGAATCCCGCTCAATTCAGAACATTGGAGTTCATAGTCATGCGAAAGCGAAACGGCTTCACGCTCATCGAGCTGCTCGTCGTGATGGCGATCATCGCCCTCCTGCTCGGCCTCCTGCTGCCGGCGCTCGCCAAGGCTCGCGCCTCGGCCCGCCAGGTGAAGGATGCGACGCAGTTGAACCAGACCCACAAGGGCTGGCTGATCATGTCGACCGACTACAACGACATCTTCCCCACCCCTGGCCTGGTCAACCGCTGCGGCAACACGCCCGGCAAGGGCCCCGAGGATCAGAGCGTGAACAGTCACGCCAACCTCTTCGCCGCGACCATTTCCGCGGAGTACGCCACGCCGCAGATCCTGGTCAGCCCCAGCGAGGCATCGGCGAACGTCGCCATCGCCTCGACCTACGACCTCGAGTCGTACAGCCCGCCCCTCGACAAGTTCTGGGACACCAACAACTTCTCGCGGTTCAAGGCCGACCTTCAGCAGACCTGCAACACGAGCTACGGAACCTGCCTTCTCTACGGTGATCGCAAGGCCCGTCAGTGGCGCAAGTCGCTCGACTCCAAGTTCGCCGTTCTCGGCAACCGCGGCGTCGAGAACTCGAGCTACGACGAGGACACGTACCTCGGCTCGAAGACGCTGCAGATCCACGGCACCCGCAAGGAGTGGGTCGGAAACGTCTGCTACAACGACAACCACGTCGAACTGACGCGGACCTTCGCGCCGACCACGCTCGCCCAGATCAACGACAACGGAGTCGTCGTCGAAGACACTCTCTTCGCCGAAGACGTCGACCAGGACGGTGAAGGCGGCGACGTCTTCCTCTGCATCACCGACACCGGTTCCGCGACCGGTGGCGACTGCGAGACGTTCAACTGGGAAGCCGCGATGAGCTGGGACTGATTCCAGCCCCGACCGGACTCGTCCGGTCTCCGAATCCGAAGCCGCCCGTGGATCATTCCACGGGCGGCTTCTCCTTGAATGACGCGCGGGTCGCCGCTCGCTGCCGCTCGTCCACCGTACGGCGGCGAATCCGGGGTCCTATGATGCGAAGCGATGAACCCGATGCGCCCTTCCCAACTCCATGCTCTCGTTCCCGCTCGGGCCTTCGTCTTCCTCGCTTCGGTGTTTCTCCTGCTCGGTCTCCTCGCCGAAGCCTCGCCGGACGAAGTCCAGTCCTCACCGACCACGCCCATCGCGATCCCCGCCGGCCGAAAGGCCGATTCGGTCGCGATCCTTCCGATCCACGGTCCCATCGACGGCGTGACGACCCGCTCCCTCGAGCGAAGACTCGCGGAAGCGAAGGCCGACGGGTGCGACGCCGTGGTCCTCGAACTGGACACGCCGGGAGGCGACCTGCTCGCGACCTACGACATCCTCGAACTGATTCGAACTCGGGCCCCGGCGAACACCGTCGCATGGATCCGGCCGAAGGCCTTCAGCGCCGGAACGATCATCGCGCTCTCGACCCGCGAGATCATCACCACACCCTCCGGCGTCTTCGGGGACGCCGCCCCGATCCAGGGCCTGCCGGTGGTCGGGCTCCGACAGCTCCCCGCCGCCGAGCGAGCCAAGATCGAAGCGCCGCTCCTCTCGGAAGTGGTGTACGACGCACGTCGACAGGGCTGGGATGAGAAGCTGGTCCAGTCCTTCGTCGCGGTCGACGTGGAACTCTGGCTCATCCGCAACAAGCGAACCGGCGATCGACTCTTCGTCGACGCGCCGGAGTACGAGCGGATCTTCGGAGAGCCCCCCACCTCGACCGGCCTCGCCCGGTTGCCGTCCGTGCCGTCGAGGGATCCGCTGACCGGCCTTCTCGGAACCGCCGATCCGGATGAACCGGTCCCCACCGCGAGCGAACGGGACGCGACGATCGAGTTCCTGCAGGACCTTCCGTCAAGACGACCCACGCTCGGCCCGGAGGACGCCGAGGACTGGGTCTCGCTCGGCCAGGTCGTCACCCGCGATGAACTCCTCGTCCTGCGGGCCGACGAAGCCGCCGCGTATGGATTCACCAGTGCGCAAATCGCCGATGATCGCGAGCTCCTCGCGTTCTTCGGCGCGACTTCCGCCACCCGGTACGACACCACCTGGTCGGAAGGCCTCGTTCGATTCCTGACCCTCTGGCCGGTCCGCGCCGTCCTCATCGCGGTCTTGCTGATCGGTTTCTTCATCGAGACCGCCGCCCCCGGATACGGCGCGTTCGGCCTCGTCTCCATCGCCGCGTTGGCGCTGCTGCTCGGTGCCCCCCTCCTGGCCGGAATGGCGGAATGGTGGACGGTCGCAGTGGTCCTGATCGGCCTGATGCTCGCGGCGTTCGAGTTGTTCCTGCTGCCCGGATTCGGCGTCGCCGGCGTCGCGGGTGGGATCTGCATCTTCGTCGGCCTGGTGGGCACCTTCGTCGGAGGCCGTCCGTTCGACGACGGCGTGCGTGACGGCCTGGTGCACGGCCTGCTCGCGACGACCATCGGCTTCATCGGTGGCGGCGTCGGGATCTGGCTGCTCCTCCGCAACATCCCGCGACTCTCCTTCGCCAGCCGGATCGTTCTCGCGGATGCGGTCGGAGTGGGAATCGACGACTCGACCGGCCGCCCCGCACCGGCGCCCATGCCCACGATCGGTACCATCATCCCGAAGGGGTCCGAAGGCGTCGTCGTCTCACCCCTCCGCACCTCGGGCAGAGTCCGCTTCGGTGATCGCCTGATCGACGCCCAGAGCGTCGGGGCCTACATCGACCGCGGCACGCGGGTGCGGGTCGTGTCGTCGGACGACTTCGGCGTCAAGGTGGAGCGCAGCGAACCATGACCGAGACTCTCGCGACCGGACTCACGACCCTCGCCCAGGCCCCGGCCGACCTGCCGCCAGACGGCTCCTGGCTGGTCATCGGGATCGGCCTCGGCATTCTCGCGCTCGCGATCTTCGCGATCGAGTTGTTCATTCCGACCGCGGGGATGCTCGGCATCCTCTGCGGCGCCGTCGTCATCGCGTCGATCATCAGCTTCTTCTACCACTCCACCAGTGCCGGTGTCTTTGCCATCGTCACCTACATCGTCGCAAGCCCCTTCATCCTCGTCTACGGCGTGAAACTCTGGTCCGGAAGTCCCATCGGGCGAAGACTCATCCTCGGTGGGACCGAGACGGTCGCGACCCGAGGCCTCGATGAAGAGCAGGTGGCGGACGAACTCGCGAAGCACCGGGAAGCCGACCGCGAAGCCGCCGTCGCGCTGGTCGGCACCACTGCGGTCACCGCGACGCCCTTGCGACCGGTCGGGGTGATCCGCATCGGCGATCGCCGGATGGACGCCCTAGCGGAATCCGGCATCATCGATCAGGGCACCGAGGTCGAGATCGTCGAGATCATCGACAATCAGATCAAGGTCCGTCCGAAGGGCCCGACCGCCGGATGAGCGGACGCGGGCCCTGAACCGGGTAGACTGTGCGAACCTTAGAGAGGACTTTGAATGGCAAATTGGGAAATCGTCGCGCTGGCCGTCGCCGGCCTCTTCGCGCTCGTGATTCTTGCGATCTTCGGCCGCTTCGCGGGCCTTTGGATCCAGTCGATCGTCTCGGGCGCGCCCGTCGGACTGCTCGATCTCTTCATGATGCGACTTCGAAAGGTCTCGCCCGGCGTGGTGGTCGGCAATCGCATCACCGCGAAGAAGGCCGGACTGGAACTTTCCGCCGCTCAACTCGAGGCGCACTACCTCGCTGGTGGAACCGTCGATCGCGTCGTCCGAGCGATGATCGCCGCGGACAAGGCCAAGATCGATCTTCCCTGGGACCGCGCCACGGCGATCGACCTCGCCGGCCGCGACATCCTGGAAGCGGTTCGGACTTCGGTCGACCCCAAGGTGATCGACTGCCCCAGCGCCCAGGGAACCCGCCCCACGATCGACGCGGTCGCGGGCGACGGCATCCAGTTGCGGGCGCGAGCCAGAGTCACGGTGAGAACGAACATCGCCCAGTTGGTCGGCGGTGCGACCGAGGAGACGATCGTCGCACGAGTCGGCGAAGGCATCATCTCGACCATCGGTTCCGCCGAGAGCCACAAGCGGGTGCTTGAGAATCCCGACCAGATCTCGAAGACGGTGCTCTCGAAGGGCCTCGACTCCGGAACCGCGTTCGAGATCCTCTCCATCGACATCGCGGACGTCGACGTGGGCACCAACATCGGCGCCCAGCTCCAGACCGACCAGGCCGAGGCCGACACCAAGCGGTATCAGGCCGAAGCGGAGCAGCGACGCGCACTCGCGATCGCACAGGAAGCCGAACACACCGCTGAAGCGGCCAAGAACCGCGCGCTGGTGATTCTGGCTGAAGCCGAGGTCCCCAAGGCGATGGCCCAGGCCTTCCGCGACGGGAATCTCGGCATCATGGATCACTACCGAATGCAGAACGTGGTGGCCGACACCGCGATGCGAAACACGGTCGCGGAAGGTGATGAGAGCACGGAAGGCTGATCACCGGCGACGGTGGCCTGAACGTATGAACACCTGACGTCGCGAAGGGTGCGTCCATGCCGGTCCTTCATCTGGTCATTCCATTCCTCGACGAGGAGGCGACCCTCGAAGAGGTCGTCTCCAAGGTCGAGCGGGTGGACTGGCCCGAGGACTGGTCCGCACGCATGATTCTCGTCGACGACGGCTCGGCCGAGACCGCTCGAGCCGTGGCGGCCTCGCTTCAGGATCGCCACGGCGACGTGATACTCTTGGCCCACGCCGCGAACCGAGGCAAGGGCGCCGCGGTCCGCACCGGTTTCAAGCACATCCTCGACGCCGCCGCCGACGAGGACCTCGTCGGGATTCAGGACGCGGACCTCGAGTACGACCCCGCCGATCTGGTCCGTTTCGTGCAGACCTTCGGCCTGCACCCCGCCACCGATGCCGTGGTCGGAAACCGATGGCTCGAAGTCCAGCCGAACGTGGTCCGACGGGCCCACCGATTCGCCAACGGACTCCTGACCTTGACGTCGAACCTGTTCACCGGACTCAAGATTCACGACATGGAGTGCTGTTACAAGGTCATGCGGGTGCCGATGCTCCGCAGGATCCTCCCGGATCTCGACGAAGACCACTTCGGGGTCGAACCGCAGCTCGCCGCCGCGTTGGCGAGACATGACGCTTCGGTCGCGGAGGTCGGGGTCTCGTACGATCCGAGAAGTTTCGCCGAAGGAAAAAAGATCGGCATCCGGGACGGGTTCGAGGCATTGTCCGCGATGCTCCGGGAGTGGCGCCGCAGTCGCCGTGCGGCGAGGACCCCCGGCCGATGAAACTGAGTGAAGAAGCTCGCGCGGGCCTGCCACGCGGATTCCGACTGGTTCTTCAGCTCGTCGGCTTCGCCATCGGGCTCGCACTCGTCGTCTGGTGCGTCAAGGGCGCATTCGAGGGTGGCGAGGACGGTTGGACCCGGATGAAGGAGGCGGACGGCGGCCTGATCGCCGCGATGCTCGGTTGTTCGATCGCGAGCCTGATCGCGAACGGGGCGATCTTCTTCGCGACGATCCGCCCGGTCCACCGCGAACGCTTCATGGTGTTGCAGGGGGTGAATCTCACCGCCGCACTCTTCAACTACGCTCCGATCCGGCTCGGCGTGATGAGCCGGTATCTGTATCACGTCCGGGTGGATCGCTTCTCCATCCTCTTCGTCACCGGCTGGATCGCGGTCGTGGCGATCGCGGTGGTCGGCGTGATGGGCGCCGCGGTCGGTGCGACGCTTCTTCAACCCGAACCCGGGATCGCTTGGGCGTTGCTCTTCATCGCGCCTCTGGTCGCGCTCGTGCTCGCGCTTCCACTGCTCGCCGGGCTTCCGATCGTCCGTCGCTTCACCCGCGGCGGCGAGGCGATGCTGACCGACCGGAGATGGATCGCCCTCGCGTTCGGCCTGCGGGCCTTCGACCTCGCCATGTGGGCGGTCCGGCTCGGCATCGCGGCCACCATCCTCGGAATCGAACTGCCGGTCGGCGATGTCCTGCTCCTCGCGGTGACCGCGTTGGTGGTCGCCCTGAATCCGCTGGGGAGACTCGGTTGGCGGGAAGCCGCCGTCGCGTTCCTGGCCGCGCGACTCGCGACACCGGATCTCGACGCCGGCGAACTCGATGCGACGTTCCAGCAACTGGCCCTCCTCGAAAGCGCCTCGGAGGCGATCGTCTCGATTCCACTGGGCCTGCTGGCCTTCATCTGGTGGATCCGTCGGATCCGATCGGGACGCCCCGAAGCCGTGGCCGCGCCGGACGCCGATCCGAACTGAGGTCGGGCCGGGCCGACGGCGCTTCTATACGAAAACTTTCGTAATCCATGGTCACTCTATTGACTAATTTCTTCGTCAAACTAGGATCGTGCTCGCCCGGTCCGTTGGAACCAACTCGAGACCACCCGAATTCACGCCGAAGGCACATTCGAGGCTTCTTTCAATGACATCGATCTTCTCCACGATGATCCGCATCGATCGCATCCAGCTGATGACGCTGACCTGTCTGCTCGTATTCGGCCTCACGTCCGAGGGACTGGCCCAGAAGGGACCGGCGGGCCCCCCCGCATCGCCCGAATCGGATCCCGATAAGTTCCTTGCGGAGCTGGGCGGCGACTTGAAGATGGCGGTCCGGGCCGGGGCGATGACCGGAGAAGATGCGAAGGCGGTCTGGGACGCGGCGTCGAAACTGGTCGGTGAGGACAAGGAGACGAACGACGAGGACGCGAAGGAGAACACCGGGGGGCACCTCTGGTACGCGATGCGGGTGCCCGACGGCGGCGACTTCCGGACGCTGCTGCGACCGGAGTTCATCCGGCGGGACATCCAGCTCGTCGTCGACCGACTCCAACTCGACGACGCGACCGCACCCATCGCCGAGAGCATCCTGCTCGACTACGAAGACGCCTTCGAGACCGAGGCCTCGCGGTTCCGCGAGCTGCTCGACCTTCGCGCGAGCCAGGTTGAAATCGCACGCCTCGAGCCGATCTTCCAGGCGGCTGATGAATCGAACCAGCGTGCCCTGGAGTCCCGGATTTCCGAGGGCATGTCCCAGCGTGGCGTGAGCGAGGAGAAGATTCGCGGCACCCTCGACTGGATTGAAGGCCGCATGGAGGGCATGCGGACTCGACTCGCGATGCTGGAACCGATGGTGGAGAGACGTCGCGCCACCATCGAACGAGCCGGTGGCGGCGTCGCCGGCCGCGGCATGCTCGAGGCCATGAACCGCATGGATCAACGACGGCGGGAACTCCGTGCCGCGACCGTCGAATCGATCGCCACGCTGGTCGATCCCCGCATGGAGGCATCGTTCGCCGGCCTGCTCGACGAGATTCGAATCCAGCACGGATTGGCCGACTCCCGGATGGGCGGCGCCACCACGGACCTCGTCGCCGCACTGACGTCGATCGACGCGACCGAATACGAGGCGGCGGGACTGGAGAACGACGAGCTGGAGATGCTGCGCGAGATCGCGACGAGTTTCGACGCCCGAACCGAGGCGCGGATCCGCCGTGAGAAGCAGGCGATGGAACTCGCGATCGAGATGATCGAATCCGGCGGCGACGGTGACTCGAGAGTCCGGTCTCGGGTCCGGAACGCCGCAACCGCGGAACTCACCGCCGAACTCGCGGTGCGGGATGCGATTCTCGGACGAATCGATCTGATCCGCACCCGCCTCGAAGCCATCGATCCCGAATCCGCGGCCGCCTTCCTGGACGTCGCTCGTCGGACGGGATTCCGGGCTCAGATGCGTTCCCGGTGGTGCGAAGAGGCGACCGAAGTCGCGCTGGGGCTCGAAGGTCTCGACGATGAGCGGCTCGCGTCGCTCGCCGAGATCGACGCCGGCATCCGATTGCAGATCGAGTTCCTTCGCAGCGACGCCATTCAGCGGCGAATCGACAACGAGACTCGCATCGCCCGGGCGATGGTCGAAGCGGTGATCGACGACGGCGCCGAAGCGAAGTCCCTCGGCGAACAGGCCTGGCGAGAACCCGGGTACGAGGGGTTCGATCGACTGGACGACCAGGTCGAAGCACAGTTGCTCGCCGCACTCGGTCCCGCCCGCTTCGAGGAACTGCCGAGGCGTCCGGGATCCGGCGACAAGTCCGGCAAGGGCGGCAAGGGCGGCGGCAAGAGCGCGGGTGGTGCGAATGGGAAGGGCGGCGATGGTGGCCGCGGGAAGTCGGGCAAGGGCTGACCGTCGCGGTCGATCGTGGAGACCGATCTCGACCACGCTGGGTGTCCGATTTCCAGGGACCGGAGACAGCTCGGACGGATGAACGAGGCCTCGAAGTCGGTACGCTGATGGAGTTCCACCTCGATCCAGTCCCATCCGACATCCCCCGAGGAGACCTTCGATGCACGACGCTCCTGTCACCTACCGAGGTTCCAGCACCCCGGCTCGTTGCGGACTGCGGATCCTCACCTTGATCGCCGTTGTCGGCCTGCCGCTGGGATGCGGGGACGACTCCGCTTCGACTGGTTCGACGAGCGGTCCCGTGGCCGGTCCGAGCACGCCCGATCCCGTCGACCAACCGGCCTCCACCGAAGTGGTCGACATCTGGACCCCGGCCGCGATGGGCGAAGTCGCCACGCTCAAGGCCCGGCTTGCGAGGGCGGGCGACCCGAACGCGCTCGATCCGACGTTCGGCGTCTCCGCACTCGAATGGGCCGCGGATTTCGGCAGAGTCGACGCGATGAGGGTGATCCTCGAGGCCGGCGGGGATCCCGACGTCCGGAGCCTCGAGCGCGGCACGCCGCTGATCGGCGCCGCCTTCTTCGGTCGTCCCGAGTGCGTCACGCTCCCCCTCGAGGCCGCCCTGAAATGAACGCGACCGACCGCGGCATCGCCGCCGCATCACCACCCCCGCTTCCGACCGATCATCCGCTCCACCCACGGTCTCCCGGCACCGGTCGGTACCACGGACTCGACGTGGTCCGCGCGGCGATGATGCTGCTCGGCGTGGTGATCCACACCGCACTCGTCTATTGCGAGCCGCAGATCTGGATCTACGAGGACCCCGACCGCACCGCGTTCGCCGGGATCCTGGTGCTCGGCATCCACATCTTCCGCATGCCCGCGTTCTTCGTGATGGCCGGTTTCTTCGGCGCGATGCTCTTCGATCGCCGCGGCCCCGGAGGATTCACGAGCCACCGCTACGATCGGATCGTGCTTCCGCTGGTGATCGGATGGTTCGTCATCTACCCGCTGCTCGCATGGTCGATCAGCTTCGCCTTCACATGGTCGTACCTGCCCGCCGAAGACCGGACCATCGGCCTCGCCTACGACAAGATGTCCCTGAACGCGGACTTCGCCGAAGCCGGCCCGATGCACCTCTGGTTCCTCTACTACCTCGTCTACTACTACCTGGCCTTCGCGACCGCGACCTACCTGCTTCGCCGTTTCTCGGGCCCCGTCGCCGGATGGCTCCGCACGGGCTTTCGCAGCCTCGCCCTCGGTCGCCTGCGGTGGATCGGGGTACCGGCGGTCATCGTCGCCACGTCGTTCCTGATGCTCACGATGGAGGAGCCGGGAATCGACACCGCCGAGTCGTTCTGGCCGCTCTGGCACGTGATCTTTCTCTACGCCATCTACTTCGGCGTCGGCTGGGCGGCGTTCGGAAACCGCGAGCTCGTCGATCGCCTGAAGAACTGGGCTTGGATTCGACTCGGCGTGGGGGCGACGCTTCTGGTGGTCGCCGTGATCCTGGCGATCGCCACCAGCGCGGCGGTCGACGCGCAGGAGGAATACGCGGAGGCGATGTTCATCGCGAACCAGTGCCTCCAGGCCACCACCTGCTGGATCCTGATCCTGGGCATCACCGGAGTGAGCGAGCGACTGTTCACCCGGGCGAATCCGGTGGTGCGTTACATGGTGGACGCCTCCTACTGGATCTACCTGATGCACCTGCCGTTGACCTTCTTCATCCCGTCCCTGTTCCGCGGTTGGAACATGTGGGGCATCGTGAAGATGCCGGTCATGATCGTCCTGGTCACCGTCGTCCTGCTCATCGTCTATCACGTCGCGGTCCGCGGGACGGCCCTCGGCGTCCTGCTGAACGGCAGGCGGTACCCCGTCTGGCCCTTCACCCGGGCTCGCGGCCCGGAACCCGCGCCGACCGAGTGAACGGAACGCGACTCACCAGTTCGACCGGACGAGTCGGCGCAGGCCGTCATCCGTCGCGAGGTAGCGGAGCCGGAGGCGCTCCCCCATCGATCCAAGCCAGACGGCGCGCCCGGATGCTCGGTCGATGCGGCCGAGCGCCTCGCCGACCGAGTCGAGCGTGACGACCTCCTCACCGACGCCCGCCGCGTGGGCACGGGCGAGCCAGCCGACGCAGGCGAGATTCAGCGCCAGCGCCTGGACCCCGTCGGCGATGCTCCAACCGTAGTAACCGCTTCCCCACGCGCGGCCGCCGCGCACCGTCGATCGCAGCCACCGGACGACGAGATCGGTCACCGCCTCGCTTCCGGGGACCTTCGGCATCGCCGCCACCGACTCGAAATCCTCGGGGATCGACCAGCCTCGGGCCAGGCCCGGGATCGAGCCCCGCCCCCGTGCGAACCGTCGACTTCGACGCCACTGGTCGAGCTTCGCCCCGAGCGTGGGACGCGATTCGTCGTCGGTGAACCGCGGATCCTCGATCCGGGCGAAGACCGCCTGCCGCAGCTGCTTCCGCTGCCCCCGTCCCGGCGGATCGACGGGCAGGTGAAGAAGCTCGTCGGGAAGCGCCGAGACGAGAAGATCGATCAGCTCCGTGATCCGTTCCCCCCGGACCTCCGAGAACGACGCGGCGCCGATGCCCTGTGCGAGCCAGGCGAATCCATCAAGCCGGATGGTCAGCGGCACTTCATCGCGACCCAGCCAGTGATCGAATCCGGCGGTCAAGGCATCCACTTCGGCTGGTTCGGCACGCAGGTCGCCGGCAAGAAGCGGCGGAGCCACCACGACCGATTCGGGTACTTCACGCAATGCCCGCCGAAGGTCGTCTCGATGCGATTCGAGCGTCGAACCTCGATTGGCCCGCACGCTCTGGCAGGCGAAGTTGAGTCCCGCGCGGGTGCCGCCCGAATCCGGTGCGAGATTGAAGGGGAAGAGTCGGCACGCGACGGGCTTCTCATGAAAGCCGTACCGGGCGTGGATCTCGCACAGCCCGTCGTCCTGCAGGAAGAGACAACCCCCGTCGGGTCGCTGACGAAGGTACCGCCGACCGCGGAATTCCACGGTCACCGACTCCCCGCGTTCCTTCGCCCATCCCTGCGCCTCGAGCCGTTCGAGGTCCTCGTCGCGAAGCTGCACGCTGAAGTCGCGACAACAGTCGCCGCACCCATGACAGGTGTAGCGCTGCTCGGGCAGGTCGAGGATCTCCAGGGGAACCCGTTTCGCCATGTCAGGATCGTCCCAGGGCCTCGATCAACGGCGCCATCGCCCGGGTCGCGACGCCACGATGACTTCGAACGTTCTTCTCGGCCGGCGACAGCTCGGCGCTGGTGCGGTCTTCGTCCGGCAACAGCAGATACGGGTCGTAGCCGAATCCGTTTCCGCCCCGCGGCTCGAGGATCACGGTGCCGTCGAAGGTCCCGCGGGTCTCGGCCAGCACCGTGCCATCGGGGCTGGCGAGACACATCGCGCAGACGAACCGGGCGGCGCGATCCGCCTCCGGGACCGCCCGAAGCGATTCCACGAGTTTCCGGTTGTTCGCCGCATCACGAACCTCGCGCTCACCCTCGACGCCCGACCAGCGGGCGCTCCGCACGCCCGGCTCGCCGCCGAGGGCATCGACCTCGAGGCCGGAATCATCCGCGAGTGAAACACGACCCGTGGCACGGGCATAGGCGATCGCCTTGATCCGGGCGTTCGCCTCGAACGTGACGCCGTCCTCATCCGGCTCCTCGGGCACCGTCTCCAGTTCGTCGAGACCGATAACGCGAAGGCCGATCGGCTCCAGAACCGCCCTGACCTCCTCCAACTTGTGCGGGTTTCCGCTGGCCAGCAGGATTTCGTCCACGACGTCCGCTCCGGGGTGCTTGAGGGTCCGTAAGACTCCATGGTATGGACGATTCGGACTCCGAACCGGGGTTTCGAATCGATTTTCGGGTCGCCGACTGGCGATTCGCCGGTTCGACGGCATGGTCTAGAACACCCCTCTCCATGGAGTTCTCCCCCGTGATTCCCAAGACCCCCGTCAGGCAGTCCGTCGTCGGAGCAATCGCGATTCCGACGCTCGTCGCCATTTCACTCGGTTCGATCGCCGGCTCGGCGTCCGCCGACCTGGTGACGTTGCAGTCGGATCGACACGGCACCCTCTATGAGACCGATGGCGGCG
>JAACEA010000012.1 GCA_009936695.1 Planctomycetia bacterium | reverse complement strand
GCCAGTCGGACGTGCCCATGGGCATCTCGTTCGATGACGCCGAGCTGGTTGAGGTCCTCGGGATCGACCGAGAGCGCCGCCCCCTCGGCGATGACGGCGACACCGTCCTCGCGACCGTCGAGCCGACGCTTGATGATGGCTCCGACCAGCGTGTCGACCAGCATCGACAGCGGGACCGTCTCGCCACGAAACTCCTCGGGGACGATGGTGAGCGTCGCCCCCGCCGCCTTGCCGATGCCGAGCGCGAGGTGACCGGCGGTGCGGCCCATCGCGATCACCACGTACCAGCGTCGCGTCGTCTTGGCGTCGGTCATCAGGTTCCGCACGATGTCCACGCCGACCGCCCGCGCGGTCTGGTAGCCGAAGGTGTCGATCTCGGGCGGGAGATCGAGATCGTTGTCGATGGTCTTCGGGACGTGCGCCACCGCGATCCGGCCCTTCGCCTGCTCACTCACCCGGTAGGCCGAGTAGGCGGTGTCGTCGCCACCGATGGTGACGAGCTTGTCGATGCCGCGGGCCTCGAGACTCGCGATCACCCGATCGAGGTCCTCCTCCCGGCGGGTCGGATTCGCCCGCGCAATCCCGAGCATCGAGCCGCCTCGATAGTGCATTCGACTGACGTCCTCGATCTCGAGCGGACGGATCGCATCCGGATCACCCACCATCAACCTCGAGAAGCCGTCCATCAGACCGAAGACCGGGAGCCCCTCGAGCCGCGCTCGAATGGTGGCCGCGGCGATCACCGCGTTGATGCCCGGGGCGGGTCCGCCACCGGCGAGGATGCCGAGCCCTCCGAGGCCTCGATGGCTGTCGGTCGTCATTGTGAACGCGCCCTTTCATGTTGAGGGAGATCCAGAAACCGGCCGGGTCGACCGAATGAAGGACTCTATCCGGAGCGGATCGAGGACATCGGTTTCTTGATTCCTCGATTCGACCGGTCGCACCCGACGCCGCGGCGATATCCTGCCTCTCCATGCAACCGGTGGTCTTTCTCGATCGTGACAACACCCTGATCGCCAACGACGGCGACCTCGGCGATCCGGCCCGGGTCACGCTGCTCGACGGGGTCCCCGAGGGCCTTCGGCGTCTTCGCGACGCCGGCTACCGCCTCGTGGTCGTGACGAACCAGGGCGGGGTCGCTCGTGGCCGGTACGAAGAGGAGGACGTCGACCGGGTCCATCGGGAAGTCGCCGGCCTCGTGGATCTGGCAGCCGATCGCCGCGGCCTGATCGACCGCTTCTACTACTGCCCCTTCCACCCGGACGCGGTGGTCGAGGGGTACCGCCGGGAGCACCCCTGGCGAAAACCGCAGCCGGGGATGCTGCTCCAGGCAAGCCGGGATCTCGGCATCGACCTCCAGAGCAGCTGGATGGTGGGTGACCAGCCACGAGACGTGCAGGCGGGAGCGGCCGCCGGATGCCGCACGATTCTCATCGGCCGCGGCCGCGAGACCGACGAGGACGTCTCTCCCACCGCGAACGCGAACGACTTCTCCGAGGCCGTCGACATCGTCCTCGCGTCGGGAAGACCCCAGCGGCATCGCGGCGACGCCAGCAACGAACTCGCCCAGTTGCGGCGGGCGATCGAGGACCTGAACGAATCCACCCGCCCCCGAGGCACGGGAACCGCCCGCATGATCGGGGCGGGACTGATGATCGTCGCTCCGCTTCCGTTCGTCGCCGGCCTGATCTTCCTTGATGAACCACAGACGTTCTTCGCGTGGATGCTCGTGACCGTCGTCTTGATGCTCGCCGCGATCGGCTGCCTGCTGCTGGAGCGACGATGAGCGACTCCGGCATCGCGAGGGCCTCGCTCGCGACCCACCCGGAGGCGGAGCTCGACGATCCCCGCCTCCCGGAGACGATCGTGGCCGCGGCCCGGGGCATCGCGGAACGGACGGGCGTCGACCTCGTCGAGATCGAGTGGCGAGCCGGCGGGCTGGCGGTCGCGGTTCGTGGACCCGACATCACCGCGATCGGACTGCTGGCCGAACTTCGTCGATCGACGGATCGCTGGCATCGGGATCATGGCGGCGGACCGCTCTGGCAGGACGGAAGCACCGACCGGGATCCCAACGCTTGAAAGGCGACCCCATCGATCTCGGCTCGATCCGGCGTCTGGGGATCCTCATGCCGAACTGGCTCGGCGATGCGGTGATGGCCGAACCCACCATCAGGGCGATCAACGCCGCCGCACCGCACGTCGCGATCTCGATCCTGGGAAAGCCCGGCACCCTCGCGATGCTGGACGGGCATCCCGCGATCGCGGATGCGATTCCGCTTCGCGACGGAGGCCTGCTCGGTCCGCTCACGGCGGGTCGAGAAGTGCGCCGCCACGACTTCGACGCGATGCTCCTGCTCCGGGGGAGCTTCCGCTCCGGCCTCGTCGCCCGATGCTCGCGGATACGACCGACCATCGGCTACGCCCGGGACGGCCGCGGCGCGCTCCTCTCGCACCCCGTCCCCGTACCCCGAAGCGACGGCCCGCGCCCGACCGTCGACGACTATGCGGCACTGGCCGCGATCGCCTTCGGAATCACGATCGATGATCGTCTCCCGCGACTCGTGACGACCCCCGCCGAACGGGCCGCCGCCGATTCGCTGCTCGAGGGGATCGAAGGCCCCTGCGTCGCGTTCGTCGCGGGTGGAAGCAAGATCCCGAAACGATGGCCGACCGAACGATTCGTGGAACTCGCCCGCCGACTGCCATCTGACATCGAGCAGGTCCTGCTGCTCGGCGGCCCCGACGAAGCCGATCTGCTCGCGACCATCGCGGGCGAAGCCTCCGCGAACGAGGGTCCGGCAGTCGTCGATCTCGCCGCCAGGGGCCTCGGACTCGACGCGCTCCGCGCGGTGATCGAGCGATGCCGATTCATGGTCACCAACGACACCGGTCCGCGCCACCTCGCGGTCGCCCTCGGTGTTCCGACCGTCGCCATCTTCGGCCCCACGGATCATCGGTGGACGACCCTGGCGGGCGCCCCCGAGCGGATCGTCGTCGCGCAGCCGTTCCTGCCTGGAGATCTCATCGCCGACGATCATCCGAAGGCATGCGGCGTCGATCGAATTCCGGTGTCGGACGTGCTGCATGCGGTCCGGGACGCGATCGACGAGCCCGGATCCCGGAACGAGGTATCGTCGTCGCCATGATTCAGGCCGCACAAGACTTCGGTTGGTACTGGTGGACCTGCGCCGCGATCGCCTTTCTCGCCGGCAGCCTTCCCTTCGGGGTCCTCATCGCCCGTCGCCGGGGCGTCGACATTCGCAAGGAAGGTTCTGGAAACCCCGGGGCGACGAACGTCGGCCGCGTCCTCGGTCGACGATTCGGCATTCTCTGCTTCTTTCTCGACGCCCTGAAGGGCGCGGTGCCGGTCCTGGTGGCCGGATGGCTCGCCGGGCTCCTCGGCGGGACGTCGACCACGAACGCCGCCGCCTGGGGCTGGCTGCTGGTCGCCGTGTCGGCGATCCTCGGACACTGCTTCTCACCCTGGATCGGCTTTCGAGGGTGGAGATGTCGAGAAGCTTGCTTGCCCCCACTGAGCCCTGCACCTCGATACCCCGATCCCTCGCGAGCGCGCTAAGGCGGTCGTGGAGAGGCACAAGATCGATCACAAAGTCCTCGTGCCACT
>JAACEA010000011.1 GCA_009936695.1 Planctomycetia bacterium | reverse complement strand
CACGACCACCGACCGGCGATCGACCCCCGCCTCGAGCATTCGGTCCCAGAGCGCTTCGACGCCCGGCATCGACTTCGCGGGCTCGGAGACCTCCACGGTCGACGTCACCACGTCTCCAACCCCCTCGAGCCCCCCGATCAACGAAGGCAGGTGCGTCGCTTCGACCACGCCTCCCGGCCCCGGATCCACACCGACGAATGCCCGGATGTCGGTCTCGCGACCAATCGCCCCGGTGATCAGGTCGCCGGCGCGGGGAAGCAGGCCTCGGCCCACCAGGACGGTGGTCGACGCGTGCTCGAACTCCAGTCGACGACGATGCATGGAAGAAGACTCCGAAGGATGGCGTCCAGCCGCCAGCACCTCGAGGGCGTCGACGGGATCCGACGGGAGGCTCATCGGCTCGGGCGTGGTCCCGACTCCCGAACCCGTCCTCGAATCGAATCTCGACACGGGTCCGGACCCGACCGGGGCCGGCACGCCTCGCCGGACCCGACGACGAAGAAGCACCACCCCGAACGCGAGGATCGCGATCACGGCCGCGAGCCAGACGTTCGATTCCCCGGTGCTCGGCGTCATCTCGACGGGGCGGGCGACGAACAGGGGCCACCGACGGACGACGCCGTCCCGGGCGCGGGTCTCGATCTCCCCTTCGAACCGCCCCCGCACGCGAACCGAGGTCCGAAGCCCCGGAACCGTGTCACCCTCGCGCGTCGCCACCACGATGATCGTGCCGTCCCCCTGCTCGATCACCCACTCCTCGAGCGGCGTCCCATCCTCACCGCGGATCGGCGTCACCTGCAAGAGTCGTCCCGATCGCTCGACGAGACCGGGAGCCGGGGCATCGACCGACCACACCAAGTCGATCACGGGGCGAAGCCGAAGATCGGCGATCGACTCGTAGCGGGTCATCTCCGCGGATCCGACGATCGAAGTCTGGGCCGCGGCCGTCCCGGACCAGACCGCCGGCAGCGCGGCGATCACGAGCATCACGCAGCGGGCGTCGCGGAGCGCTCGAGCGAGCGACCGACGAGCCTTCGCGAACGAGGACGGCTCGGGATTCAGACGATCGGCTCCAGCGTGTGCGCCGGCTCCTCGACGCCGACCCTCGTCGAGTGGAGGGCGACGAAGTCGTCCACGAGATCCTCACCCATGTAGAACCGCAGGAGCCTCGGATTCATCCGGAAGAGGTCGACCAGCACCAGGCCGTCGACCACGTTGCTGAACTCGGGATCGACGTTGAAGCCGAGGAAGACCGCGTTGAGCTTCAGGTACTGCCGGACCAGCACCGGAACCGACCGTTCACCCTGCTCGATCTCCTTGACCAGTTCGTCGATGTCGTTGAGCTTGCGGACCGACCGCAACGACGAGGGGTCCCAGTCCCGGGGCTGGTCGATGTTGACCGGATTCCTCGGACGAACCAGACCCTCGAGCCGGGAGATCCGCTTGGTGGCCTTCAGGAACGAGAGCAGGAGCCTGGTCGACGTCGCGTGGTACTCCGCACTGATCGAGACCGGACCGAAGAGGCGTCGGTACTTCGGAAATCGTCCGGAGTACCGGGCGATCCCCTTCCAGAGCAGCATCAACGGCTCGACCCGCCGCTGGTGGTCCGGATGGACGAAGGAACGCCCCATCTCGAGCGAGGGCCCGAGCTCGCGAATCAACGACTCGTCGTAGTCGAAGAGCGTCCGGGTGTAGAGCCCGTCGATCCCGTGACAATCGATGATCTGGTCGGTCCGACCGAGGCGATAGGACCCGATGACCGAGGAGGTCCGTTCGTCCCAGAGGATCAGATGCAGGTAGCTCGGATCGTAGTCGTCGAGATCGATCGATCGTCCCGTACCTTCGCCGACCGCTCGGAAACTCAACTCACGCAGCCGTCCGATCTCCTTGAGGACCATCGGAATCTGATCGGCTTCCGCGTAGACGACCCGCTGATCGCCACGCTTGACCAGGATCTGTTCCGGCGGGAGCGCGAGGATCTCCGACGCGAGTTGATCGGGATCGTGCGTCGGCGTGGTCGCGACCGGCTCCATGCGGACCGGCTCCGGCTTCCTCGACCGCAGCGGGATCGATCGCACGATCGAATGGAGACGGCGGCTCTCCTCCGACGACTCGCGTTCGAGACGCGACCGAAGCACGAAGGTGCGAAGCCGCAGGAACTCGATGAGATCCTCCGGGGCCGCGAAGCGATCCAGTTCATCGACCCGCAAGGGCGTGCCGATCGCGACGCGGGTGCGTCGGCCGCGAATGCGAAGCAGCTCCCGACCCAGCAGCACCGAACGCAGATGCGAGTGGATCAGTCCCGCCGCCTGGAAGAGCAGAGAATTCCGGCCTTCGAAGAAGACGGGCACCACGGTCGCCCCGGTCGACTTGATCAACCGCGCGATGATCGGGTTCCACGGCGGATCGGTGACGGCGAGACGCTTCCACGTCGAGTGCGCCACCTCGCCCGCGGGGAACACCGCGAGACTTCCCCCGTCCGCGATCCACGCCTTGGCGCGCCGGAGCGAGCCGGCGTTCCGTCGGGCGGCGTCACGACCCCCGAAGGGATCGACGGGAAAGATGCGGGGACCGATCGCCGGGACCTCGGCGAGGATCGAGTTCGCGATGAAACGAACGTCCGGCCGGACCTTGGCGACGAGGTCGTCGAGGATCATCGCGTCCAACCCGCCGAAGGCGTGGTTGGCGACGACCACCAGGGGACCGGTCTTCGGGATGCGAGCCAGTTCCTCGTCGCCGGTGAGGTAGCCGGCATTGAAGCCCCGGAGGAAACGCTCGCCGGGTGGCAGCGATTCGTCCGTCGTCAGGACCTCGTCCCGATAGATCTCGTTGAGCTTGCGGAGGCCCAGCCCCATGTCGATCGCCGGCCGCAAGGCTTCGAAGAGGACACGCTGCCACCGATTTCGACCGGGGTTCGGGAGCGTCACGGGCGTGTATGACGACTTCGTTGCCACGGTTGAGCTCCTTGAAAGGCCTGCCGATCGAATCCGCCACCATGACGAACCCCACCGGACCCGGGTCCGCCCCATTGTGACGCCTCATGGCCGGGAATGCGCCGAGAGGCGGCGGAAATCACCCCGCCGCCCGAGCGGGCCGACCCGTCTCACGGCGGGCTCGAGTCCACCGATTCGAAACGCCGTCGACGACGAATCTCGTCGGCCAGCGGCATCAGCGCTTCGAGCCGCCGGACCCGGGTCTCGCTGTTCGGATGGGTCGAGAGGAATTCAAGTGGTTCGCCTCCTCGTTCCCCCATCCGCTGCCAGAGCAGGACCGCCTCCCGAGGGTCGTATCCGGCGTCCGCGGCCAGGAAGAGTCCCAGTTCATCGGCCTCGGATTCCTGAGCTCGACTGAATGCGGGTTCGCCGAGCAGGCCGTAGGCGCCCGCCGCCAGCGCGACCAGCTCGCGGTCCTCCGGGTCGACCGCGAGGGCGGCGCCCATCGCGACGAGACCGGCGAGGGCCTGGCGGGTCATGTTCTCACCCCCGTGCCGGGCGATCGCATGGGCGGCCTCGTGCCCCATCACCGCGGCGAGCCCATCCTCGGTCCGGGTGTACGGGAGCATGCCGGTGTAGACCGCCATCTTCCCGCCGGGAAGCGCCCAGGCGTTGACCACGTCGTCATCGTCGATCAGGACCACTTCCCACTCGAACCGATCGGCCACCTCGGGATGCAGCCGCACGGCGGCGGCGGCGATCCGCGCCGAGACCCGTTGAACCTGCTCGAACTCCGCACCGGACGTGATGAGTCGCGCCGATGCGAGCATCTCCTCGAACGCCGCGTCTCCCAGCGTGATCTCATCGGCGACGGAGTAGGTGTTCAACTGACGGCGGTCGGTGCCCGACACCTGCTGGCAGCCGATGCTCGGGCAGACGGTGGCAAGGACCAGCGACATCCAGCAGAACGACCAGCACGTTGAATTCGACATTTGGACACAGCTCCAGTGTTGCGGCCCGGCGAGCGCTCTCCCGCCTTCGACCGTGAGCAACCGGCGGTGAATGCCGGTGGTTCCACCGCCCCGATTCGCAAGGCACAGGAATACCACGATACGAGGACGACATCACGATCGTTCGCGTCCGGCTTCGGGATCGTGAGCAGCCCGGGCGAACCGGACACCGTCCGATCCCAGCGATGTTCCCCTCCGGAAACGCGTGCATTCCTCTGCCGACAACCCTGCACCACGGTTGCCGTTCAGGACATCCCAGATCCCCGTCACGCCGCCATCCACGAGCAATCGAGCACGCCGTGATGAGCGCTCGACCGAATCCGAAGTTCCACGAGACGAGGTGATGCTCGAGAATCCGCGTCGGACCCGGGCGTGTTGCGCCTCGTGTCGGTGCTGCGCCTCGCGCTGGACGTGATGTTCACGAGCCTTTTCTTCACCGAGATGCACGCGTGGTTCGCGCCGCGTGCGGTCACCTCTCCGGTCACGGCTCGGTCCGGGGCGACCAGAGCACGGGGCGGCTTCGCGGTGGGCGACGTGAGGTCGTCTCGCGGCCACCTTCGCCGATCACGCACGCCGCTGGAGGACCCGGCGGACGTTTCAGGGCCGATGCGGAAGCACGGTTGGCTCAGCGAGGTCGCGAGCGTCGAAACCGAACCACGACGCGGGTCGGAATTCCCGGATCACGGGCGTGTTGGAAAATGAAATCGCCCCCCTTTGCAGGGAGGCGATTCCTGGTCCAGTTCGAGACACGGTCTCACGACCTGCCTCGTGCACTCTTGCTTTCTTTAAACCCTTGAAGACAAGGGCTTAGAAAGTGACCCCAAGGGGATTCGAACCCCTGTTCCCAGGATGAAAACCTGGTGTCCTGGACCTGACTAGACGATGGGGCCAGCCAAGCTGTCGCCGAAGCGACGGGAGGCATGGTAGCGGGCAATTCGCCCACGGCAACCCGAAGGTTGCCACGTACCGACGTCGGATAACTTCGTGCCTCCGGATCCCATCGACCACCGGCGGTCATTTTCGGCCGACTCCGCAGGATCGACTCAATCGAGCGGTCGAGTCGTCCGAGTCTCCGGACATGCTGAAGTTCTTCCATCGTCTGTACACGGACCCTCGGGTCTTTCGCCCGATGGTGGCGGTCGCTGCCGTCACCACCAGCTTCCTCGTCGCCTGGGGCGTTCGACCGGATGCCACCACCGCCGGCGACTTCGCGGCGCCGATCGGCCCCCCCGATCTCGGCACCCTCGTCGGTCAGGAACTCTCGATTCGGGTGATTCCCGGGCCGTACGGGCCGGGCTACGAGGTCCTCGATGCCTCCGGAATCCTGGTCGGCAAGTTCGAGAGCGAGTACGAGATGATCGCGGCGTTCGACGTGCCGGCCCCCTCGTCGCAACTCGCCGACGTCCCCTCCTACGACCCGTACGACTGAATTCGGACGAGACCCCGTTCGGGCGGTTAGCCTTTGCGGCATGACGACGCCAGACGGACGGGCCACCGGAACGACGTTCCTGACCCCGCTCGCGTTCGAGCGGAAGGTCCTTGCGTCGGCAGGTGTCCCCGCCGATCGAATCCATGTCTGCGGCCCCGGTCGGGAAGGCGTCCGTCGCTGGGTCGACCAGCACGGCGAACCCGAAGGCCCCATCGTGCTCGTGGGACTCGCCGGCGGCCTCGATGCGCGTCTCGCTTCGGGTGATCTGGTGGTGGTCGACGAAGTCGTCGATCCCCACGGACGAGTGACCGAACCACCCGTGTGCCGGCGACTTCGAATCGCCGATGCGACACGAGGTCGCGTGACCACCACGGGGCGGATCGTCGCCAGTGCCGAGGCCAAGCACGCGCTGGGACGCACCACCGGCGCCGTCATCGTCGACCTCGAATCGCTTCACTTCGCGGAACTGGCCCGCGAGCGGGATTGGGACTGGGGCATCGTCCGCGTCGTCGGAGATCCTGCCGATCAGGCGGTTCCCGCGGCCCTCGACCGATTCGTCGATCACCTCGGACGATCTCGACCGGGCCTGATCGCGGCCGAGGTCTTTCGACGGCCGGCGCTCCTCGGCACCCTTCGACATCTCGCCCGGCAGTCCCGATCGGCGTTGCTCGAGCTGGGCGCGGCGCTTCGTGATCTCCCCGTTCCACCGGCCCCGACCACGGATTCCGGCCAGCGACCGGAGCGGGTCGGCCGAAGGACGGGACCGCGATCGATTCTCGTGTTCGGCGGCTCGTTCGATCCACCGCACCGCGGACACCTCACGCTTCCCTTCGAAGCCGCGGCCCGGCTCGGCTGCGACGAAGTGGTGTTCGTTCCCGCCCGCGTGAACCCGCTCAAGGTCGACGCCCCTCCCGCGAACCCCGAAGACCGGGTCAGAATGCTTGAAGCGGCCCTCGCCCGTCGCACATCGGTTCCCGGGCATCCACCGATCGAGGCCCGCATCGATCGACGCGAGATCGACCGCGACGGGCCGAGCTTCACCTTCGCGACTCTGGAGTCGATCCATCGTGAACTGGTCGAGGCCTCGGAACGTGACGGTCTCGAGCTCCGGATGCGACCCCGGCTCCGGCTTCTGATCGGCAGCGATCAGGCCCTCGACTTCGATCGGTGGCGGGATTGGCGGAAGATCATCGCCCTGGCACCACCGGTCGTGATGCCGCGGCCCCCGGAGACCCGCACCACGCTCGCGGCCAGATATCGGGATCACTTCGATCCAGCGCTTGCCGGCCGGTGGGCGACCTGGACACTCGACCTCGCGGCCGAAGGCGTGAGTTCCTCGGAGATCCGGAACCGCCGCGCGAGGGGCGAGGACGTCTCGGCACTCCTGCCGGACGGGGTGCTCGAGATCATCGAGGAACTGGGACTCTACGAAGCATCGCCCTGATTCCTCCGCGAACCCGCCCGGGCGTCGTACCATGACGTCGTGACCGATCTTCAAACTCCATCATCCGTCGCGTTCGTCAGTCTCGGCTGCCCGAAGAACCTCGTGGATAGCGAGCGCATGCTCGGCTCGCTTCGCGAGGCCGGCGTGAAGGTCGTCCCCAGTGACGCACCCGCCGATGCGATCGTCGTGAACACCTGCGGATTCCTGGAAGCGAGCCGGGAGGAATCGCTCTCGGTGCTGCGTGACGCGATCGAGCGAAAGGAACGCGGCGAGATCGGCCGGGTGGTCGTGGCCGGATGCCTCGTCCAGCGACACCGCGCCAAACTCCTCGAGTGGGCCCCCGGGATCGACTCGATGATCGGCGTCTTCGATCGGGACCGCATCGTCGACGCGGTGTCGACGAGCCCGCCCGAACGAGAGGGCCTCGACGAGAACGGCCCCCGCTACTGGATCGCGGGCAACGCCCTGCAGGCGGCCGCCGAGCGTGGCCGCGACGTGGTCGGGCTGACGGTCGCTGGCGACGACGGCAAGGGAATCGGCTACTTCGAGGACGATGCCGATCGCTTCCGCCTGACGCCCCGACACTGGGCCTACCTCCGCATGAGCGAGGGGTGCAATCAGAAGTGCGCGTTCTGCACCATTCCCTCGATTCGCGGCAAGATGCGATCGAAACCGCTCGACGTGCTGTTGGACGAAGCGGCGCGGCTGCT
>JAACEA010000127.1 GCA_009936695.1 Planctomycetia bacterium | reverse complement strand
GTCTGCCAGGGATCCATTGACTCCATGCGGTGGTCGACCGAGAAAGCGACGATGGGCGCAACGGCTGCTCCTCCGCATCTCGATCGCCGGTGTCCCACTGGTGTCCGTCGACCAGGAGAAGGCGACGCGGGAGGAATACCTCGCGTATCTCCGCGGCGTGGTGACCCAGTTCGATCTCCCGGTGCGGACCCACGAGTCCGTGATCTCCATCGCTCGAACCGCGGACGGCTTCGACGCGAGGACCCGGACCCTCGGCGGACTCGAACGGGTCGTCGAAGCCGACCGCATCGTGCTGGCGGTGGGGGGAACCGCCCGCCCCCGCCGGCTCGACGTCCCCGGAGAGGACCGTCCGTTCGTCTCCCACGAGCTCGGCGAACCGCATCGCTGTTTCGGTCGGCGGGTGATCGTGGTGGGCGGCAAGAACTCCGCCGCGGAGTCGGCCATCAGACTCTGGCGGGCGGGCGCCGACGTCACCATCGTGCATCACCGCGACGCACTTCATCCGCGGATCAAGTACTGGATCCGCCCGGAGATCGAATCGTGCATCCGTTCCGGCCTGATCCACGCCCGACTGGGGACGAGGATCGTCGCGATCGGCCCCGGCTCGGTGACGCTCGCACGGGTCGCGGCTGGACATCGGACCGAGGAACTCGTCGACGACGTGTTGCTCCAGATCGGGTTCGAAGCCGATGGATCGCTGTTCGAAGACCTCGGGTGCGAACTCCACGGCGACAATGCCGCGGTTCGGCACGATCCGGACACCATGGAGACCACCGTGCCCGGCGTGCACGTCGCCGGCACGGCGGTGAACGGAACGCAGGGCAGTTTCCAGGTCTACATCGAGAATTCCCACATCCACGCGCAGCGGATCGCGGCCGCGCTGGCTGGTGAACCGGTGCCTCCGGATCCCGAGCTTCCCGAACTTCCCGAAGCTTGAACCCATCGAGATTCAGAGCCGGTCGCCGCGGGCCTTTCGGAGGGCGCGGGTCCGCCGCTTCAGCCGTCGGCGGTTCCGCCAGCTGTTGAAGAGCAGCCCGAAGGCGAAGGTCGCACTGATCACGAAGCCCGCGACCCCGAGGTGGAATGCGATCCCCTCGCCTCGACTGGCGAGGACGAGGATCGCGCTGGCCATCACCAGGGCCGAGATCAGCAGGGCGTAGCCGATCCGTTCCGAGGCGTCCTCGAGCCCGACCACCAGATCCTCGATCGCGACGACGTCGAGCTGCAGGCGGAGCCGGTTTCGTCGAACGCGACTCAGGAAGGTCAACAGTTCACCGGGCAGCGTCTCTCCGAGGCCGAGGACCTCCATCGCGACCTCGCGGGCTCGACGACCGACCGCCTTGGGACTGAATCTGCCCTTCAGCAGTTTCTCGATGTACGGACGCGTGAACGCGATCAGGTCGAAGGATGGATCGATCGACATCGCGACGCCTTCGATCGTGGTCAGCGCCTTGATCAGGAGTACCACGTCGGCGGGACATCGCAGGTCGTGCCGCCGGAGGGTCTGGAAGAAGTCGTCGAGCACGGATCCCATGTCGATTCGATCGAGCGGGACGCCGACGAACCGGCCGACCAGCTCCTGAACGTCGGATCGGGCCGCCTTGAGATCGACGTGGTCGAAATCGACCTCGGCGAGCTTCATCGCGGCCCGCATGACCATGTCCGCATCGTTTCTCGTGACGCCGAAGACGATTTCCGCGAGCCGAAGCCGGGTCTGCTCGTCGACGAAGCCCGTCATCCCGCAGTCGATGAAGGTCAAGCCTCCATCCGGTCGCACGAAGATGTTGCCCGGATGTGGATCCGCGTGGAAGAAACCGACCTCGAGGGTCTGGTGGAAGACGGCCCCGGCACCGATGGAGACGATCGATCGTCGCTGCTCGGCATCGAGGGTCGTCACGTCGAGGTCGGCGAGCAGGGTTCCCTCGGCCACCGACTCGCAGAGGACGTCGAGGGTCGTCTCCGGCCAGTGGATGGTGGGGAAGTCGACTTCGGGCTGGTCCTCGAACATCGTGGACAGCCGATCCGTCGCGCGGCCTTCGTTGGTCAGATCCGTCTCTCGATCCAGTTCGCGGGCGAACTCCGCGACGGTGGCATTGGGATCGAAGCCCATGCTGGGGAGATGCTCGTCGACCAGTCGGGCGAGAAAGCGGAGGGCTTCCATGTCGCCGGCGATGATCTCCCGGATGTGCGGTCGCAGGATCTTGAGGACGACGGGCGTCCCGTCGAGCAGCACGGCGCGATGGGCCTGGGCCATCGATGCGGCGGCGATCGGCTCCTGGTCGATGGACGCGAACTTCGAGTCCACCCCTTCGGGGTACGCCTCGTGCAGCAGCTGCTCGATGTCGGCCCACGGCAGGGCCGGGCAACCGGACTGGAGATTCGCGAATTCGTCCGCCCAGTCGTCGGGCACGAGATCCCGACGGGTCGAAAGGACCTGACCGAGCTTGATGAAGGTCGGACCGAGTTCCTCCATCGCGTGTCGGAGCCGAACCGGCGTCGGCATCCGAACGAGGGCGGCCTCGGTACGTCCGATGCGGACGCGATCAAGCAGGTCCGCGACGACGTTCCCCAGGCCGATCTCGCGAAGGAACTCGACGAAACCGTACCGGGCGAGCACCCGGATGATCTGGTTCCACCGCTTGATGTTTCTGATCTGGTTCCCGATCACGGGGCGGAGTCTACCCGCCTTCGAGAT
>JAACEA010000126.1 GCA_009936695.1 Planctomycetia bacterium | reverse complement strand
GGGGTGCCTGATCTCGATCAACACCGACGCGCACCGCGCGGAGCATCTGGAATTCATCCGGTACGGCGTGCTCACCGGTCGCCGAGGCCGGCTCGAGGCCGAAGGCTGCATCAACGCGTGGGCACCGGACCGGTTGCTCGCCTGGCTCGCCCGGAATCGCTGACGCGACGAACGGCCGGCGACGCGTGCGACGCCGACCGTTCGCCGCGTGGCGAGGTCATCCCTTCGAGTTCTTCGCGTTCCGGGTCCCCTGCTTGGTGACCTCGGCCTCGCCGCTCCACGCATCGAGACTCTGCGCCGCGTTCACCAGGTTGAGCTGGAAGACGAAGCTGGACTGCTTGGTGGAGCCCGCGGAGGTCCGGATCTCGAGGATCTTCCCGTTGATCACGAAGTAGGGAAGCCGCGGCGCGTCGTCGCCCGCCTTGAAGTCCTCGTAGTCGGCCACCTCGTTCGCCCGGGCGTCGCTGCTGGCGAACGCGACCTTGCCGGACTGCTGCAGCGCGATCTTGATCTTCTGGGTGAGCAGGTCGGTGTCGACGCGCTGGGTCGTGTCGTTGATGACGCGAGTGACTTCGACCCGCGCCGGCTTCACCGGCGCGCTGTCCAGCGCGCCACTGGCGAAGAGCTGCTGGAGGACCTGGTCGGCGGCGTTCGACCAGTCCTGGACGTCGATCTGGTCGATCGACACGATCTTGTCGCGATCATCCGTGACCACCCGGGCGTTCTGCTGGCAGCCGACGCCGCCGAGGGTGCCGATGGCGAGGGTGATGACGAGCGGGGATGTGGAGAGGAAGTGATTCATGGTTGGCTCCGAAGCCGGTTCAGTCGGCGTTGGTGAGAGTCAGGCGGAAATCGGCGGCGCGAGGATCGGTCGCGGTCGCGGTGATCGTGACGAACGCGCCGGCGGGCACCTGTTCCTGGCGGAATCCGGTGGTCGGCCCGAAGAGCATTCGGCCGTCGGCGTCGAGGAACTCGAACTTGTAGTCGAAACGGGTGTCGAAGGGCAGGGTGTTCTCCACCTCGACGTCGATTCGAAGCAGGTCGTCGCTCACCTCGGTCTCCCGCACCACGCGGATGTTCGCATGGGTCGAGAGCCAGCCATCCTTGCGGATCCGCTGGTTCGACGTGACGGTGTTCGCGTAGCACCCGGAGAACATCAGGACCGCGAGGGCGGTCAGCAGGCGGGGCGTGAATTTCATCGGAACGGTCCTTTCAACGGAGGAACGAGGGCGACGGGATCGTCGGATGCGGGCGATGCGGGCTCGCCCGTGAGTCTGAAGGAATGGACGATGGCGGGGCCACCGCTTCGAACGCTTCGCATGACGATCATGCTGTCGCGATCCGCGGGGACGTCGATCTCGTGCGTCCCGACGTCGCCGTCGATCACGACCCGCCCATCGGCGGGCGTCGGGATCCTCGCCACGGCGTAGTACCGGGGCAGCGTCCGCCAGGTTCGAAGGTCGGCGATGGTCGTCGCGTATCCGTAGAGGTTGGTCGCCACCATCGTGGCCAGCAGCGCCCAGCCGTTGTCGGTCTGCTGCGCCGCCAGGTTCGCCGCGAGCGAGGCCGCCGCCTTCGCGACCGCCGATGCGATCGCGCGGCCGGTGATCAGCGGCAGTTGGGCCTGGAATTCGTGCGCAACGACGCTGCCCATGTCGCAGACCACGGCGGTGTTCACGGTGACCTCGCCGCCGCGGACCCGTGCGCCGGTGGCCGCCCCACCGACCTGGACGAGCTTCGGCAGCGCGATGCCGATGAACGGCATCTCGGGGATGAACGCCGGGATTCGGAAGGAGACCTCTTCGCGGCGGGGGGCGAAGCCGCTTTCGAGAATGACCCAGGTCTGGGGGGAACGGATGCCCGATTCGATGAAGGACAGATCCGAGTCCACCGCCGGGTTGTCACCGAGGGTACCTCGGACCCGCCGGAGCAGATCGATCGATCGGTTTCGATCGCCGGAGCCGCTCCCGTCGACGTGGAGCAGCACCGCGGTGAGCCAGTCCGTGAAGGGGATGGTCCAACCCGCGTAGGGCTTGAAGCGGGCTTCCAGGTCGCCGTAGGCCGCGTCGAAGCCTGATTGAAACTCCGGATCCTCCTGGATCCGGGCGAGGTCGTCGTGCTCCTGCTCCATCTGGGCTCGGGCCGCTTCGATCTGCTCCGCGAACCGGGCCTCCGCATCCTCCTGGGCGAACTGGGCTCGCTTGAGTTCCACCCGGGCGGAATCGGGATCACCCGACGCCAGCGCGTCGAGGGCTCGCAGGGTGGCGCACATCACCCGGTCGTACGACGTCCCGAGGTAGTCGAGCGCGCGTTCGTTCACCGCGACCGCGGCGAGCGTGTCGACGAAGGTCGGCGAACCGGGATCCGCGGTTCGCTTCATCGCGTCCCAGGCCCGACCAAGGGTGGCGTCGCTCGCCGCATGTCGACCGGCGATCCGCTGGACCGTCCCCAGTTCGAGCGCGTCGATGATCTCGTTCCGTTCGGTGTCGTCGCTCGCCATGCGAGCCGCCGACGTGACGGCATCGTCCCAACGCCCGGCCTCGAGATCGGCGAGGTAGCCACTGGCGCGATCGTTGTGATTCGCACATCCTGCGAATCCACCGAGCACGGCGATCACCGCGGCATGGATCGCCGCGTCGCGGATTCGTCGAATCGATCGACCTCGGGTCACCAGCGATTCCAGAAGGAGTTCCACTGCTCGATCACCGGCGCCTGGTCGGTGTCGACCTTGATCGACTCGTCACGTCGCTGGTCGATCTTGAATCCGCTCTGCCGCAGGAACTGGGCGAAGCCGCGAATCCGCGCGACCTCGGCCGCGGTCAACGCCGCGTCCCGCTTCAGGCCTTCGAAGATCGCGGCGTTCTCGACCCATCGACGACGCTCCTCGTCATCGAGCCGGAGCCCGACCGAGATCCGCTGCGGCGCGGACTCCGTGCCTTGCAGGACCATGATCGAGCGACTCCAGGCTTCGGCGCCGTTCCGGGTGATGGTCATTCGATGCGGGCCGCGTTCCGCGGCGATGGCGCACGGCGTGGTGCAGACCACGAATCCGTCCATCGCCACCTCCGCACCCCCGACCAGGACCGGCAGGTCCGTTCCCGTGATCCGCCAGCCGTCTTCCCCGTCGGGAACGATCTCGGGAACGCTGAGGCCTTCGATCACGACGTCGACCTTCAGGAATCCGAGATCGGGCCCCGCCGCGTCGGCGGCACCGATCAGGGCCCCGGCATCCGCCCGCAACTGCGTCGCGATCGTGCGGGACGCGTCGGTGTACAGGCGGCCGGCGAGATCCTCATCGATCTCGACCCGCGCGGCACCGCCGCCTTCGGAGGCCATCGAACCCGCGCGGATCGTGAAGTAGTCACCCGCCTCGGCCGCACCGTTGGCACCCGAGAGGAGCCGCCAACCACCCCGGAGCACCGTCTCCCGCATGCTGGTTCGCTGGCCGTTGACCTCGACCCGACGAAGCTGTCGATCCATGGTCGCGAGATCGACGACCATTACCGAGCGGGCTCCGACTGCAGTGGCCATGCGGACGATGGAGGCATCGGACTCGATGGCCGCGTCGGCCTCGCCGGGCCGGATCGCTTCCACCAGATCCGCGGCGCGGATCGCCGCCACGCCCTCCGCGGCGAGCGCGCCGCCGATGTTGGCCGCCAGGGCCGTCGCGGCACCGGCGGGAAGGCCATCGACGGTACTTCGCACCACGATCGCGATGGGTCCCAGCGAGGCGAGTCCCTTGGACGCGTCCGATCCGCGGATCACACCGCCGGAGGCACGTTCGTCCGACGTCCCGGTCGCAGGGCGCGGTGTCGCGGCGGCGTAGTTCGCGGGTGGCGACCAACCCGCGGGGGCGGGACGGACGACGTCTCCCTTCCCGGCATCTCCCGCGGTGAGGCGAGCCCGGGAGAACCGCGGACCGACGTTCGACACCACGACGGATCCACGTTCCGTCTCGTCGTATCCGAGCGTCTCGCCGGTGTCCGGATCGACCAGCGGCTCCCCTCGTGAGGAGATGATCCAGGTCGAGCCGGCCTCGACGCAGCCGCCATCGCCGCGATTGAACGTGACCACGCCGTTGCCGACCGCCAGCACGCTCGCCGGGTAGGCGGTGTCGAGGACGCGACACGTGACCATCGCGGACGCTTCGGCGGCCAGTTCGGCCAGGAGTCGATTCGTGGCGTCCCCGCCGGCCGGCATCGCGCGGTCGTTCTCGTCCGCGGTGTCTGATCGCTCGAGTGCGACCGTCGCGGTCTCGCCCACCACCCCCGTGGTGGTGTCGAGGATCTCCACCGAGAGTCCCAGTCGGATCGTCCGGCGTTCGACCGTGCGGTCGAGGCCCTCGAATCGACGGGTCCTCGTCATGTCCTCGAAGTCGACGATGCGAGGCACGGCGAGCCAGCGGACCCCGGCGATCCGCAGCGAGCGAGCGGTCGACGGATCGTCCGCGTCGATGAACCCCGAGGCGGCCAGGCTCTGCTCGGCCAGCACGGTGTCGAGCCGTGAACGGGTCACCATCGTGAACTTTCGAGTCGCGGCGAGATCGGTCGCGAGCCGGGCTTCGATCCCTTCCTGAAGGCGGGCGAGCGCGACGGCGTTCCCTTCCGCCTCTGCGGCGATCTCGGTCGCCGCCGCGATGTCGACCGATCCGACGGCGAGGGAGTCCGGTCGGTCCGCCCCGCCGCTTCCGAGGCCGGTCTGGGCGGTGGCGACGGAGAAGGTCGCCGCCACGAACGAGGAAATCAAAAGGCGCGACCGGCCAAGGCGGGTCCCGACGAGGGCGTGAGTCGACATGAGGGGCTCCAGAAGTGCCGGTCGAGGGGAGCACCGGCTACGGCATGTTGGACGTCCGACGACGCCGGGTCAACCATTCGTCCGTATATACTCGTCGGTTCGCCTCGATCGAGGCCGATCGTTTCTTCCATCCCGCTCCGCCACCCGCTTCCGCCACCTGCTTCCGCCACCTGCTTCCGCCACCTGCTTCCGCCACCCCCCCGCGACACATCGATGCTCGACGCTCTTTCCGACCGATTCAACGCCGCGTTCCGCGGGCTCTCCGGACGTGGCCGAATCTCCGAAGCCAACGTTCGAGAGGCGATGCAGGAGGTCCGGACCGCGCTCCTCGAAGCGGATGTCCACCTCGATGTGGTGAAATCCTTCTGCAAGGACGTCATCGATGACGCGGTCGGTGCCGAGGTCATCCAGAGCCTCAAGCCGGGACAGCAGATGATCGAGATCGTCAACCGGCGACTCGTGGACCTGATGGGCCCCGTCGATTCGCATCTGATGCTCGTGGAACCGGGCCCGACCGTCTTCATGATGTGCGGGCTCCAGGGTAGTGGAAAGACCACCACCTGCGGCAAGCTCGCGGCGCTGCTCAAGAAACGGGGCAAGCGGGTCCTCGTCGTGGCGGCCGACCTGCAGCGCCCAGCGGCGGTCGAGCAGCTCCGAATCACCGTCGAAGGCGTCGAGGCCTCGGCCCCGGGCTCGGGCGAGGTCGCCTTTCACGGGGAGCCGGAGAAGTGCGATGAATACGGCAAGGCGGTCGGCGCTGCGGTGGGCGTGTGCCGGCGCGGGATCGAACGCGGACGGAAGGAGAAGTACGACGCGGTGATCCTGGACACCGCCGGCCGACTCCACGTGAACGACGAGCTGATGAAGGAGCTCGAAGCGGTCAACCGGACCCTCACCCCCCACCAGGTTCTGCTCGTCGTGGATGCGATGACCGGTCAGGACGCGGTGAACAGCGCCAAGGCGTTCCACGAACGACTCGCGGTCGACGGGGTCATCCTCACCAAGTTCGACTCCGACACCCGCGGCGGCGCCGCGCTCTCGGTCAAGCATGTCACCGGGGCGCCGATCAAGTTCATCGGCATCGGTGAGAAGTTCGACGCGCTCGAGGAGTTCCATCCCGAACGGATCGCGGGTCGGATCCTCGGCATGGGCGACGTGGTGAGCCTCGTCGAGAAGGCGCGGGACGAAGTCGACGAGGCGGAAGCCGAGAAGATGGCCGAGAAGCTCTCCAAGGGGCGCCTCGACATGAACGACTTCCTGAAGCAGATGCGGACCCTCCGCCGCATGGGCCCGATGAAACAGCTCCTCGGCATGCTCCCCGGCGTCGGATCCGCGCTCAAGAACGTCGACATCGACGATGCGCAGTTCGATCGACTCGAGGGCATGGTCAATTCGATGACCGCGGCCGAGCGCGAGGATGTGAAGCTCCTCGGCAAGAGCCGGAATCGCCGCATCGCCCGAGGCAGCGGAACCCAGCCGAACGAAGTCGGCCGGCTCGTCAAGCAGTTCGACATGGTCCAGAAGATGACCCAGCAGGTCTCGGGCATGGGAATGAAGGGCAAGCTGAGCGCCGCCCGCGAGATGGCCGGCGCCGGCGGCATGCCCGGCATGGGCGGAATGCCGGGCCTCGGCGGCAAGGGGTCCACGAAGACCCTCGGCGTGAAGCAGGGCTACAAGCAGCGAAAGAAGGGCAAGCGGCGCTGAGCCGTCATCGCCCGGCGCGGCGTGCACCGCGCGCTCGCCCGTTCACCAGGACATCCACCGCTCAACCGACCGGAAGCGGATCCACCACCCGGCCTTTTCGCCAGGCTTGAATCCGTGGCATGACGACCTCGGACAGGATGATCTTCACGCAGGCCGCGGCCGGCACCGCGAGCAGCATTCCGTAGATCCCGGCGAGGGATCCGCCGGCCAGCACCGCCACCACGATGGCCACCGGATTCAGGTTGGTCACCTTCCCCTGGATTAACGGCGTGAGCACCCAGTCGTCGAGGGTCTGCCCCACCATGTAGACCACGGTCGGCCAGACGATGATCCCCCACCAGACCATCCGCTCCGTCTCAGGCAGCGAGAACTGATCCACCGCGAGCAGCGTGACCGCGACCGGGACGCCGATCACCGACAGGTAGGGCACCGCACAGAACACGCCCACGAGCAGCCCGAGTGCGAGGGAGTAGGGCACGCCGACGATCAGCCAGCCGATGGCGAAGATCGTCCCGAGGATCGCGCTGATCACGAGCCGGCCACGGACGAAACCCGCCACGGCTCGATCCATCTCCCGGATCAGATGCTGCACCCGATCCCGGTTGTGGTCGGGAATGAAGTCCTCGCCGAACGCCAGCACCCGCGGATAGGCCGTCGCGAAGTAGAAGAAGTAGAACGGCACGAGAAACACCAGCAGTCCGAGTTCGATCGATCCCAGGACGAGCCCCCACACCTGCTTCGCGCCGGCACCGACGACCCCCAGGGCCGAGGCACCGAACTTCTTCGCGCGGTCGCGCTGTTCCGACGCCGCGGGATCCTCGCCGACGAAGCCTCCGGACAGCTGCCGGGCCACTTCATCCCTGACCAGGCGTTCGAGCCGGGCATCCTCCGCCTGCTCCATCCTGAGCGTGTCGGCCTTCGCGCCGTCCGCCGGCTTCGCATCGACCTCGGAATCCTCCGCCGCCGGGGTGCTCGCGGGATCGTCGTCCGCCGTCGCGTCTCCGAACACCCGCCTGTAGCTTGAAAACTTGCGGAAAAAAACGAGTCTATTGCTTCCACATTCCTTGTTGCAACTCTTAAAAGTTATAGCTCAGAAATAGCACAACCAGTTATAGC
>JAACEA010000125.1 GCA_009936695.1 Planctomycetia bacterium | reverse complement strand
GCGCGTCCCGGTTCGCCTTGTACTCGGGGAACATCTGCGATCGAAACGTCCCCCGGTCGCCGGAGACGTCGAGCACCACCGCGAGATGGCTCGGGCGGTGGTTCCGGAGGATCTTCAGAAGCATGTCCGTGAAGCCGAACGTCATGTGCGTCGGCTCGCTGGTCACCGGACTGTGCATCTCGGTCCGGATCGCGTGATAGGCGCGGAAGAACTGCGCATACCCGTCGATCAGATAGAGGACCTCGCCGTCAGCGTCGCTCACGATCCCGCCTCGCGACCGGCCTCCGGATGAAGGCCGCGAAGCCGGGCCTCCATGGCACCGTCCGGTTCGAGATCACGGCGGGCCATCACGGTCCGGGCCACGTCGAGAAACTTCTCGAACCGATAGACGCGTGTTCCCGCGTCCGTCGCCCAGGCGAAGGCCGGGACCGTCGCGGGCGGTGGCGTGCTGGTGGCGATCATGGCCCCGGTGCCGATCGACGTTCCGGTCATGATCCGGGTGCCGATCGCCGTCTTCGCATGATCACCGATCACGCAACCGAGGAACTGACGGCCCGACCGAAGCCGAGGGCCGTCCGGCGACAACCGCATCGCGACGTCGCCATAGGTGTTGAGCAGGTTGGAATTCACCGTGCCCGCGCCGAGGTTCGCCCAGGCACCGACCCAGCTGTCACCGAGGTGACCGTGATGACTCTTGTTGGCGAACCCCTGGAAGACCGTGCCGCCGATCTCCCCACCAACCCGACAGTGCGGGCCGATGACCGTGTTCGCCTTGAGCATCGCGTGATCGGCCACCCGCGTCGCGTCGAGCACCGCGCAGGGCCCGTGGATCGCGGCATTGATTCCGACATGGACGTTCGGCCCGATCGCGATCGCGCCGGCGCGGGCATCGAGCACCACGCCGGGATCGAAACTCGCCGTGCTCGCGATCCGCACCGGATGCTCTCCAAGCACGACCGGGCCGGTGGTGATCGAATCGGGTGAAGATCCCCACGCCGCGCCCAACCGGTCCAGATCGTCCGCGATCCGTTCGCCTGCGGTGGTGAAGACGTCCCACGCCGCCGCCGCGAGCGCAGGCCCGTCCGTCACCGAGGCCGCGACCGCCTCGGGAAGGCCACCGGTCTCGAGGAGGACCGACACGTCGGCGTGATCGACCACCGCCATCCGGACCGCACCATCGGCATCCAGCGCCGCGGTGCGAGCGCCAGGCAGCGGACCACGGCAGCCGTCCAGCATGCGGGTGTTGAGGACGAGGAAACCGCCCTCGCCCGCCGGCGGGCGATTGACGGGAACCCCGGGATGGTCAGCGGCGACGATCCCGGCGACCGCGTCGGGAACGCGAATCGCGGCGAGCGGGAGACCCGCGTCATGGAGCAGGCGAGCGCCGGTAGTCAGCATCCCGCTCCGAAGATCCGCCGTGGACCGAAGGTCGGTGAGCGGACCGAAGTGCCCTTGCCCGTCGTCGAGCAGGATCACACCCGTCAGGCCTTCCGTTCCGCTCATGCCGCGAATGCCGTTGATGCCGCCGTTCGTGCCGTTCATGCCGCGAAGATACCCGCTCCGCCCCACGGGCGAGCCTTCATCTCCGGACCGAACCGACCTCGAATCGCCAGGTCGACCAGGTCATCAGCAGCAGCCAGGCGAAGGGGATTCCGAAGCCTCCGGTGTAGATCGCCTCGCCGAGGCGTCGACCGAGCTCCGCCGCCGCCGAAGCATCCTCCCAGGGCACCGCGGTCTCGCTGTAGAGCCCTCGCACCGTCCACATCGCCATGAAGACCACGTCCACCGCGAGCAGGTACGGGATCGCAAGCAGGCCTACGGCGATCGGATTCCGACGAAAGACCATGGTCCGGATCGGAAGCAGCAGGTTCGCACCGAACACGCATCCGAGCGTGTAGGGGCCGATCAGGAAGAATGGCTGGTCGCCTCGGTAGGCCGCCGGGGTCGCCAGATCGAGCAGGATCCCGGTGGCGAGCGCCGTCCACAACACCATCCGCCGAGGGGCGAAGAGGCCGACGTAGACCATCAGCACCGCGGTGGCGATCGGATGCACGCCGCCGATCGACAGCGCCGCGAGAAAGCTCGAATCGAGCACCAGGCAGATCGCGAGCGCGACCACGAAGACGCCGAGCCTCATGGGGCCTCCTCCGCCGCATCGGCCTGACTCACCACGAGGAATCGATCGAGCCGCCGGGGATCCTCCACCGGGAGGACCCGGACCTCCAGCCGCGTGGGATTCGATTCGAG
>JAACEA010000124.1 GCA_009936695.1 Planctomycetia bacterium | reverse complement strand
GGTCATCGCCATCCGCACCGACCCGGGCGGTCCCATGGACCTGGGTCTCGACCCAGAGCAGCAGGCCGATCGCGAGAAAGACGAAAGCGATCGGCCATCCGATCAGATTGCTGAGCACCCCGGCTCGAAGCCCGTCCCTCGGCGTCTTGCAGACGAGCAACCGTTGCACGTGGTCCTGATCGACGGCATACGCCGCGACGAGGAAGATCGGCAGGCCGAACAAGCCGCTCCAGACACCGAAGGACTTCGACGGGTCGGCCGCGGTGTCGAACATCCGCAACTTGTCGCGGCCGGTCTCGCCGCCCGACCGGAGCATCGCGATCACATCGTCCAGAGGTCGATCGACGAGGTTCCAGAGGACGATCAACGCGACGCCCCCGACGACCGCGGCCACGACCGCCTGCAGGACGTCGGTCCAGATGATCGCCCGGATCCCCCCCGCGATCGCATAGAGCGCCGTGCCGATCGCGACCAGCGCGATGGTCAGCGCCAACGGACCCGATTCCGCCGAGCCGAACAGGACCCACGACACCGCGAGCGCGGCCATGAACAGACGCGCACCACTCGCCAGCAGCCGGCCCACCAGGAAGCCGATCCCCGCCGCGGCGCCGGCACCCGGACCGTATCGCTCGCGAACGATCCCGTAGATGCTGGCGTGCGTCGATCGGTAGAAGGCCGGAAGAAAGAAGATCCCGACCACGATCAACGCGGGGAGCCCGGCGAACTTGAAGACCATGTAGGTCAGGTCGCCGCGGTAGGCCTGCTGGGGCATGCCGACGAAGGTCGCCGCACTGAGCACGGTCGCCACCACGCTGAACGACGCGGCCCAGGCCGGGATCGACCTACCTGCGAGAAAAAACGCGTCCGCCCGATCGTGACGTCGACTCGCGACGACGCCGATCGCCGCCACGATGGCGAGATATCCGACGACCACGATCCAGTCGAGCAGCGGCATGGTTCCGAGAGCCTACGCCCTCGTCACGAGACCCGCGGTCGACATCGTGGTATCCGGGGCGGCGACGGAACGTAGGATGCCTCGATGACCGCACGCCATCAGAATCGTCCCACCGCCGCCGATCGACGCCGACACGAGAAGATCGCGCTCGAACTGACCTCGCTTCCCACCGCGGCGGGACGCGAATTCCGGGTCCAGGCGTATCTCGACCGCTGGCTCGGCGAACGGCGTCGCACGCTGGAGTGGAAACGGGATGCGGACGGGAATCTCCTCGTCACCCGCCGGACCCGCAGCCGTCGACGTGGCGGTCCCGCCCCGCTTCTGATCACCGCCCATCTCGACCATCCGGCGTTCGTGGTATCCAAGGTCGTCGACGATCGAACGGTCGAGGCGGAGTTTCGAGGCGGCGTCCACGACCCCTACTTCGAGGACGCCCGGGTCGAGTTCCACGACACCGAGGATCAGGTCGTGCGTGGACGGATCACCGAACTCCGGAAGCCCGACGACGCCTGCCCGTTCAAGACCGTGACCGTGCGACTCGCTCGGCGACAACCCGGTCTCGCACCGGGCGACGTCGGCAGATGGGCGTTCCCCGATGCGAAGATCACCGGCCGCGGCGTGAAGAGACTCTTGAAGACGCACGCGTGCGACGATCTCGCCGCCGCGGCTGCCGCACTCTGTGCCTTCGATCGGATTCGCACTCGCAAGGGACAGGAGCACGTCGGCCTGCTGTTCACGGTGGCCGAGGAGGTCGGCTTCGTCGGCGCCATCGGCGCTGCGACCAACGGCCTGGTGCCGAAGAACGCCCGACTGGTCTGCCTCGAGAACAGTCGCTCCTTTCCCGAGAGCCCCATCCACGGCGGACCCATCGTCCGCGTCGGTGACCGAATGACCGTCTTCAGTCCGGATCTCACCAACGACATCTCGGCCCTGATGACCACGCATGCGGCGGCGACGCCGTCGTTCAAGTGGCAGCGAAAGCTCATGGCGGGCGGCGCGTGCGAGGCGACCGCCTTCTCGGCGTTCGGCTTCCAGTCGACGTGCCTCTGTCTGCCGCTGGGCAACTACCACAACATGCAGGCGATCGACGAGGTCGTCGCCGGACAGCGTCCCGCGAAAGTGGGACCGGAGTTCATCGGCGTCGACGACTACCACGGACTGATCGAGATGCTGGAGGTCCTGGCGAGCGGACTCGACTCGAAGCGATCCGCCGCGCCGCTGCATGTCCGCTTGCGGGGCCTCAGACGGCGAAATGCCGTCGTTCTTGAGGGTTGAGCGGGCTGTTTCGAGCAAAAAGCCAGGATCTGCGGGCCCTTGGTTGGACCGACGCCGTAGTGGTTCCATCCTGAAGGAGGTCGTGGGTGCCCGGGATTGTCGTCTCCGGTCATCCCACCCCGACCCGGAGACCGACCGACATGGCCGCCATCTGTCTTGTGCTCACATGCGTGGTGGCGGTGACCGATGGGGTCGCCAACCGCGTTGTGGCGCGGGCGGACCGCTCCGCCGACCGACCGCTCGCGAGGTCGACCGGCATCGAGATGTCGAAGAACCTCGGGGCCTTCGCGGAAGGCGTGGTCGGTGGCGATGCGAACCTGGCGATCGTCGGCGACAGCATCAACGTCTTCAGCCAGCCGGACTGGATGTACACCGGCTACCTCCTCGACTGGCAGCCGCGACGGTGGCGGCAGATCCAGACGTCACCGCTCTCGAACTCGACGGCGACCGGGAGCTGGGTCGAATTCGCGACACCCCCGAACTACCCGATCATCCGGCCGGGCCAGTCCGTCCCGGGTTTCGAGGCCTTCGCCGGCGCGAACACCTGGCCGCTTCGGGCGATCGAAGCCGAAGCCGAAGACTGGTCGGGCCGCGCGATCTCCTCCGGCGTCAACCTCAACAGCTTCTCGTATCAAAGCGGCATGTTCCGCGACGCCGATGGCCAGGGAAGGTTCCTTCGGTCCGGACACCTGGAGCGACACCGCACCATGATCGTCGCGGCCGATCAACCCGCCTTCCGCACCGAATGGACGATCAGGTCGCGGAACTCGGCCGGCGGGACCGGATGGACCGCCACCGAAGTCGCCCATGAATTCGACTGTCCCGCGGACCCGAGCCTCGTCTGGTTCGACCACGTCATCCCGGGAAGCACGGACGGACTGGGCAACGTCGGTACCGGACTCTTCACGTCGGGCGTGGGGCCGCTCACCAGCGGCATCCGAACCGCGCTGCCCGGGACGATCATCACCGATCTCGAACTCGATTCGGGATTCGGGCTCTCCTACATCGGCGAGGGCGGATGGCGCACCGAGAACCACCTGCTTCCGTTCGGCCACCCCGAAAGCCCGTTGGTACCGACTTCCACCGGCGCCTATCCCGGCGGCTACACGGACGAGGCGTTGATCCGGCACATCCTCGCCCACGAGGTGACGCACTTCATGCTGTGGATCGGCACGAACAACGGTGGTACGGACACCAACGTGCCCTGGACCACGGCCGCGGACGTCGCTGGAATCCTCGATCGGTATCGAACGATCCACGCCGAGGCGAGGAAGCTCGACCCCGGCCTTCCGGAGCCGGCGTTCCTCCTGATCGCGCCGTACAGCAGCAACGATGCCGACGTCTTCTTCAGCGGATACGCGGACGAACTGAGATCGATCGCGGGCGGAGACGTCGCGTTCATCGACCTCCACGCGATGGTCCTCGAACGCTTCGGCGACTGGTCGACGTGGGAGGAGAACCTCTTGTCCGACGGCGTCCATCCGAATCTCCTCGGCGCCCGGACCTTCGCTCGAATGTTGTGGCGGGAACTGATCGCCGCCGCCGGATCGCCCGCCGATCTCAATCGCGACGGTCTGGTGAACGGCGCCGACTTCGGACTCCTGCTCGGCAAGTGGGGCTGCGACGACCCCGGTTACGCCGACCTCGACGGCGACGGCTGCGTGCTCGGCAGCGACATCGGCATCATGCTCGGTGACTGGTCGCCGTGACTGCTCGCCGTGACCCCGCGGGCCGTCGCCCCCTCGCGGAAGTCCCATCGCCCCGCCGCCCGTTATCCTCCGTCGGATGAACGCCGTCCAGGATCCAGGCGCCCGAGTCGACTCCGCCGTCACCGTCGCCGTGGGCACGGTCGGTGGCGACGCCGCCTCCGGCATCAACGCCGCCCTCAAGCCCAGCGCGAAACCCGAATTCGGCGACTTCCAGTTGAACGCCGCGATGGCGCTCGGGAAGAAGCTCGGTCGCCCCCCCCGGGACGTCGCCGCGGAACTCGTCGACGCCCTGATGGCGCCGGAACACGGGCTCGGCGACGTGATCGACGCCCCCGAGATCGCGGGCCCCGGCTTCCTGAACATCCGGCTCCGACCGACCGCGCTCGCCGACGCCCTCGCGGGCATGGACGATGAAGCGCTCGGAATCGAACCCGAGGACAAGCCGCACGGCGTGACGATCGACGTCTGCGGCGTGAACGTCGCGAAGCAGATGCACGTCGGTCACCTGCGATCGACCGTGATCGGCGACACCGTGGCCCGACTCTTCGAGCGGATCGGTCGCACCGTCCATCGCCAGAACCATCTCGGCGACTGGGGCCTCCCCATCGCGATGACGCTGCACTCGCTCCTGGCCCGGAAGGTGGACTTCGAGGCCCTCGACCTGGACACCCTGAACGTCGCGTACCGCGACGCCCAGCTCGAGGCTCGAGGTGACGTCCGTGGACTGGAGTCCGCCGTCGCGCATCGATGCGGCCCCCATCGCGTCGCGGAACTCGAAGCGCAGAACGAGAGCGCCGGCGCGGCCCAGGCGGCGGCTCGGGACGCCCTGGTCCGACTGCAATCCGGCGACGAGACCATGGTCGCGGCGTGGCGACGCCTGATCGAGGTCACGATGACCGAGGTCTACCGCGCGTGCGAACTGCTCGGCACCCGCATCGCTCCAGACAGCGAACGCGGCGAATCGAGCTTTCGCGACGAGCTCGCGGAGGTGGTGGACGCCTTCGTCCGATCGGGCCTCGCGGTCGAGGACGACGGCGCCCTCGTGGTCCGGTTCGACGACCGCGAACGTCCGATGCTCATCCGAAAGCGGGACGGCGGCTTCCTCTACGCCACCACCGATCTCGCGGCGCTGCGATATCGGGTGCAGGAACTCGACAGCGACGAGGTCGTCTACGTCGTGGACGCCCGACAACGCGATCACTTCCGAGACGTCTTCGACGCCTGCCGGAAGATCGGCTGGGCGACCCTCCCGGACGGCGTGGAATCCGAACTCGTGCACCTCGGCTTCGGCACGGTCCTCGGTGCCGACAAGAAACCCCTCAAGACCCGGTCGGGCGCGAACTTCAAGTTGATGGACCTGCTGCAGGCCGCGGTCGACCGCGGCGTCGAGGCGGTCACCAGCCGGGCCGCCGACCCCAAGGCGCCGACCCACGGCCTGCCCCCCGAGGAACTCGAGGCGATCGGCCGGGCGGTGGGCATCGCCGCGATCAAGTACGCGGATCTCTCGGGAGACTCGGCCCGCGACTACGTCTTCGACCTCGATCGCATGATCGCGTTCGAAGGCGACACCGGCCCCTACCTGCAGTACGCCCACGCCCGACTCTGCTCCATGCTGGAGAAGGCGGGCGACGAGGCGAGCACCGACGCCGCGTTCCGGATCGAAACGCCCGAAGAGCGACGACTCGCGCTGCTGCTCCTTCGATATCCCGAGACGATGAAGACGGCGGCCGCCTCACTGGAAGC
>JAACEA010000123.1 GCA_009936695.1 Planctomycetia bacterium | reverse complement strand
CGATCCCGGATCTGCTCCTTCATCTCGTCGAAGAGACGGGCCGACTCCCGCTTGAATTCGATCCGCGGATCCTTCTGGCTGAAGGCTCGGAAACCGATCGCATCCTTGATCTGATCCATCGAGTGCAGATGATCCTTCCAGGCCGTGTCGAGGACCTGCAGCATCACCCATCGCTCGAACTGGCTCAGCTCGGTCCGGAGCAGCTCCGAGATCCGACGACGGGCGAACGGTTCAAGCCCCTCTTCGACGGCCGCGGTCCGTTCGTCCTCGGTCAGGGCGACGAGGCACTCCCGCTGGAACCACGCGTCGAGCGCCGACACGTCGTCGCCGGCCTCCTTCACCGCGTCGGCGGCCCGGGCCGCGATCCTACCGTCATCCCACTTCCTGGCCTGGTCCACGAGCAGGGTGCGAAGTTCCTTCGGATCGGACGAAGGCAGGGCGGAGCTCGACCAGTTCAGCTCGTACCGGGACTTGGCCCACGCGCAGAACTGGGACAGGGCGGCCCGAGGATCCTGCGGCATGCCCGCGGTCGTCAGATCCACCGCATAGTCGATCGGGTATTCGATCTCCCGCCGACGGTACGCCTCGCGGGCGGCGGCGAGGAGGCGTTCGGCCGCGACTTCGTCGCTCGAGACGTCGGTCACGATCTCCGATTCGAACTCGGTGTCGAACTTGCCGTTCGCCCACTTGACGAGCTCGCGGGCGCCGTAGTCCTTCACCAGATAGGTGTCGAGCGGCGAAAGATCGAAGGCTTCGATCTTGGCCACCTGGGCGGCCTCGATCATTCGAATGACCTCGCGGCGGCCGGAGGTCCGGATCGCTTCGGGATCGAGCTCCGCGTCGTACTCCTTCGCCGCCCATCGCGCGAACCCCTCGACGTCCCACTCCGCGGGCTCGAGGTCGTCGGCGAGGTATTCGTTGCAGGTGTTCGCGACGACCTCGCTGCCTTCCTCCAGATAGTCACCGCGAATCAGGGCGTGCAGGTCCTCGCGATCCTTCTTCCGGATGCGTTCCGGCTCCACCAGGAAGCCGAGGTTCTCGTGGATCCACTCGCTGATGCAGCGGGCGCGGTAGTCCGCCGAGAGCAGACGACCCGCCTCGTCGTGCGTGGCCTCCTCGACGTACTCGAAGATCCGTTCCTTGATCTGCTTGTTCTCCAGCGCGGGCTGGCGAATGGCGTAGAACGCCTGTCGCTGGTGCTCCATCGGCTCGTCGTACTCGAGGATGTTCTTCCGGATCTGGAAGTTCCGCTCCTCGACCTTGCGCTGCGCGTTCTCGACCGACCGGGAGAGCATCGGGTGCTCGATCGCGTCACCCTCCTTCATGCCGAGCTTCGACAGGACGTAGAGCGTCTTCTTGCCCGCGAACATCTTCATCAGGTCGTCCTCGAGACTGAGGAAGAACCGACTGCTGCCGTTGTCGCCCTGACGCCCCGCGCGACCGCGAAGCTGGTTGTCGATCCGACGGCTCTCGTGTCGTTCGGTGCCGATGATGTGCAGTCCGCCCATGCTCTCCACGCTGTCGTGGAAGCCGAGCCGGTGGAGCCTGCAGGTCCCCGACGCGTCGAGCGCCGCTTCGAGATCCTCGACCGACATCCGCTCCGCCTTCGCAGGATCCTGCCAGGCGAGCTCGACCGCCCACATCACGAGCAGCCGACGCCGGGCCTCGGCCGGATCGAGGGCCTCCGCGTCCTTTCGGGAGAGTCCGAGATCGCGCTGGGCGATCTGTCGCCAGCAGCGAGCGAGGACCTCGTCGTCGCTCATCGAGGCATCGGCGTCCTTCGAGCAGATCCCGGCCTTCTTCCAATGTTCGATCAGCGTCGCCCGATCGAATCTCGCGAGCTTGATGTCGGTGCCTCGACCCGCCATGTTGGTGGCGATCATCACCGCGCCGAGCCCGCCGGCACCCTGCACGATGTCCGCCTCCCGCTCGTGCTGCTTCGCATTGAGCACCTCGTGCGGGATGCGATGGGCCTTGGTCAGCATGCGGCTGAGCATCTCGCTCCGTTCGACGCTGGTGGTGCCCACCAGCACCGGCAGGCCGACCTCCCAGGAACGCCGGACCTCCTCGACGATCGCGTGCCACTTGTCGCCTTCGTTGAGGTAGACGAGGTCGTTGCGGTCGAGCCGCTCCACGGGCACGTTGGTGGGGATCGACACCACGTCGAGCCGGTAGATCTCGTGGAACTCCGTCGCTTCGGTGTCCGCGGTCCCGGTCATTCCCGCCAGCCGCTCGTACATCTTGAAGAAGTTCTGGATGGTGATCGTCGCCATCGTCTGCGTCTCATCCTTGATCGGGACGCCTTCCTTCGCCTCGACCGCCTGATGCAGGCCGTCGGACCACTGCCGACCGACCATCTTGCGGCCCGTGTTCTGGTCGACGATCACGACGCCCATCTCACCCTGGTCGTCGGCGGCGACCACGTAGTCCCGGTCGCCGACGTAGACCACGTGGGCCCGCAACGCCTGCTCCAGCAGGTGGGGGAGGTCGATGTTCTCACCGACGTAGAAGGAGCCGACGCCGGCCTTGCGCTGGGCCTCCGTGATGCCTTCGTGCGTGAGCGAAGCCTGCTTCTTGTCGAGTTCGACCTCGAAGAACTGCACGTGCTTCTCGCGGGCGGACTCCAGTCGCGGGAGTTCCTCGCGGGCGGCCTCGAGTTCGGCCTTCAGTCCCGGAAGCGCTGCCTTGTCGCGGGCGTTCCGAATGTCGCCCTCGAGTCCGGAAATCCGCACCTCGCAGGACTGGACCTTCTCGTCCGCCGTCGTCCAGTCACGCTGGCCCTCGACGAGATGCCGGGCGAGACCGTCGGCGAGTTCGTAGCGCGGCCGCACGGAGTGGGCGGGACCCGAGATGATCAGCGGGGTGCGGGCCTCGTCGATCAGGATCGAATCGACCTCGTCCACCACCGCGAACTCCCGTCGCTTCTGGACCTGATCCTCGGCGCGGAGCTTCATGTTGTCGCGGAGATAGTCGAAACCGAACTCCGCGGTGGTCCCGTAGACCACGTCGCATTCGTACATCGCCTTCTTGCGGTCGGCGGGCTGCATGTGGAAGGGATGAATCGCACCGACGGTCAGCCCGAGGGCGTGGAAGAACGGGAAGGTCCAGTCCCGGTCGCGCTGCACCAGGTAGTCGTTCACCGTCACCACGTGGACCTGCTTCTCCTCGATGCACGCGAGATAGCAGGCGAGCGGTGCGACGATCGTCTTGCCCTCGCCGGTCTTCATTTCGGCGATCCGGCCCTCGCTCAGGACGGTTCCGCCGATGAGCTGGACGTCGAAGGGACGGGCCCGGAACGGCGGCCGGCTGGTCGGATGGAGTTCCCGCACCGCCTGGTAGAGGTCGGGGGGGATCTCCACGAAACGCCAGGCGGGAATGGGCTCCTCGCACCCCAGGAATTCGCCCTCGGGTGGCGCGTCGTCGGTCCGGTCGATCTCCGCCTTGACGGCGTCGTACATCGTCCGGGCTTCGGTGGGGAGGGTGTCCGGATCGAACCCGGCCTCCGGATTGAAGATGTTCCGGATGCCCACGGAACGATCCATCGCCTCGCGGGCGACCGCGAAGGCCTCGGGGATGAGGTCGTACCCGACGGCACCCTCTTCCTTGACCCGACGCCGGAACTCCGCCGTACGGTCCCGGAGCTCGGCGTCGCTGAGCGATCGCATCTCCTCTTCGAAGGCGTTCACCTTCTCCACCTTCTCGAGGTAGCGGGAGACCTGGCGCTGATTGCGAGTGCCGAAGAGCTTTCTGGCAGCCCAGCCGAAGAACGGAACGCCCATGACGGGATCCTTTCGGGAAACGACCGCCCGACGCGATGTCGGTCGATCAAGACACGCCCTGACCTGGATTGGTCGGCGTGGATGGAGTCGGTGTGATTTGAGACGGTGACGCGGGAGTCGGCGACCGGCGTCCGGATTCGGACGTCGGGGGGCTCAGCCGGCGTACGGTGGCGGCAGGTTCGACGCCGCGGGCCCGGAAGGCCCTGCGATCTCGATCCGATCGGCCTCGCCCGGCGCGATCCGGCGATCCGCCGCCGTCAGCGCGAGCACCGATCGGCTTCGGGGCGCGACCATCCGAACGGAAGGGTGCGCGGTTCCCGACGTCGCGACGGTGTGCATGCCGCCCATGAACACCGCGTTCACGGCGGCGGCCGGGGCGAGGGTGCCGAGACTGCCACTCGCCACGCCGACCGACAGCACGACCGCGGCGGCCAGCATGGTCGCCAGCGTGCTCACGGCGTTGGCTTCGCGAGAATGGATGTCGGAGGGGTTCATGTCGGGCGGGAGGGATCTTCGGGGGGCGGTCGGACCCAGCAGGGTATCCGCGATCCGGGTGGTGAATCAAGACGACGCCGGATCCGCACGCCGTCCCGAGGATCAGGATCGGCTCTCGGACCCCCCGGACCTCAGAGAACGAACTGGAATCGTGGAACTCCGTAGCATGGATCCGATGCCGATTGATCCCGAACAGGACGCAGGACTCCAGGTGGCCGCCGGCGACCCGGTGGCCACCCGCCGCTACCGGATCGAAGGCATGCACTGCACCGGCTGCGCCAGCGAGCTTCAATCCGCCCTGCGGAGCCGCACGGAGGTCGCATCCGCCACCGTCGACTTCACGAGCGGACTCGCCGTGGTCGAGGGCGATCTCGAGGTTCCTCCAACCCTCGAGGTGATCGCCTCCCGCGGGTTCAAGGGCGAGTTCCTCGAGACGAAGGAGGATCTCTCGGAGACCCGCTCCAGGATGGAACTGGCACAGGCCCGGACCGTGCGGATGTGGAAGCGTCGCGCGATCATCGGGATCGGGGTCTGGATCCCGCTCGAGACCCTCCACTGGACGGTCGGACACGGCGTCGCCTGGGTCCCGTGGATCATGATGCTCGGCGGCTTGCTGGTCCTGGTGGTCGCGGGAGGCGGGTTCTACGCATCCGCCTACACCGCGGCCCGCCGCGGCGGCACCAACATGGACACCCTGATCTCCATCGGCGCCACGACGGCGTTCGTCTGGAGTCTGATCGTCTTCATCGCCCAACGCACCCTCCCCGATCCCGCGGCATGGCTGCCGCTCCCGCTGTATTTCGCCGAATCCGCGGCGCTCCTCGGCATCATCAGTCT
>JAACEA010000122.1 GCA_009936695.1 Planctomycetia bacterium | reverse complement strand
GTCGGATTCCGATTCGGCGCGTGCGATGACGTGGTCAAGAAGCGGCTCGGTCGTTTCCCCATCGAACTCAGCGACGCGGAGATGGCGAAGGAGGGCCTCGGGGAGACCCAGTACTCCCTGCGACTGCTTCCGATCGGCGGGTACGTCCGGATGCTCGGGCAGGAGGACGGCAATCCGAACGCGACGAGCAAGGACGCCCGGAGCTACACCAGCGTCAGCGTCGGCAAGCGAATGGTGGTGGTGAGCGCCGGCGTGGTGATGAACCTCCTCACCGCGATCGTGATGTTCGTCGTCGCGTTCATGGTCGGCGTCCGGTTCGAGGCTCCGGTGGTCGGTCCGGTCCAGCCCGACTCGCCCGCCGCCGTTGCACCTTCGCTGACCGAAGGCGTGGCGCCGGGAATCCGCCCCGGCGACCGGATCACCCGGATCGGCGACTCGGACATCATGACGTTCTCCGACGTGATGATCGAATCCGCGATGAGCGTCCCCGAGCGACCGCTCAGCATCGAGGTCGATCGACCCGGGCTGGACACTCCGCTGCGATTCGAGGTCGAGCCCGCGTACGACGAACGGATGAACATGCGGATGATCGGCATCGCGCCCGCCGCCAGCAACCAGCTCGCGTCGGATCCGCAGCTCGAGGCACCGCTCGAGACCATGTTCGACGCGTCGATGGCCGATCGCATGCCCGGCCGGACCATCGTGTCCGCGGGCTCGACCACCGTCGGCACCTGGGAGGCCTTCGACGAGGCGATGATCGCGTCGAACGGCCGGCCCGTGGAGGTCGGCTTCGGACCGGGGCGCGAAGGCGAACCCGCATTCGCCGTCACCATGACCGCCGACCCGGTCTACGAACGCATCCTCTACGCGGAGCCGCAACCCGAGGGCGCCGGCGACTGGGAATCCGGCCTGCTCGGACTGACGCCGCTGATCAGGATCACCGGCGTCGTCGATGGAAGCCGCAACAAGGAGGTCCTCGCCGCCGGCGACATCGTGCTGCAGGTCGCGGACGTCGCGGGACCTCGCATGTCGGAGTTCCGTGCCGCCCTGATGGCCCGGCCCGGTCGAACGATCCCGATCCTCGTGGAACGCGACGGCGTCGAACGACGCGTCGAGGCGAGGACGGATGCCGAAGGCCGACTCGGCGTGATGGTGAACTACGCGCTCGACGATCCTCGAATCGCCCGTCCGTTCGAGGTCGTGGGCGGCGACGAACCGATGCCGGCATCGATCGCGGCGCTTCGGCTGATGCCCCGCACTCGGATCGATGCGGTGGGGTCGACCCCGGTCGAGGACTGGGCCTCGTTCCGCGCCGCGTTGCTCGATGCCGTCGCGACCGACGGGCCGACCGAAACGGAATTCACCTGGACGCTGCCCGTGGCCGACGCCGCCGCGGAGTCCGGGACGATCACGATCTCCAAGGCCGAGGGCGATCGGCTTCGCAGCCTCGGCTGGACCGCACCACTTCCGGGGAACTGGTTCGAGCCGCTTCAGACGACCCTGTCCGCCGGTGGTGATCCGATCCTCGCGACCGCCATGGGATTCCGACAGACCTGGAAGATGGTGGTGCTCACCTACCTGACCATCGACCGGCTCGTCGGCGGTTCGGTCAGCGTCAAGCAGCTTCACGGGCCGGTCGGCATCGTGCACATCGGCACCCGGGTGGCGGATCGCGGCTTCATGTACCTGATCTTCTTCCTCGCGATGATCAGCGTGAATCTCGCGGTGCTGAACTTCCTGCCGCTCCCGATCGTCGACGGCGGGCTGTTCCTGTTCCTGCTCTACGAGAAGTTCTTCAAGAAGCCACCCTCCATCGCGTTCCAGAACGCGGCGACCCTCGTCGGGCTGGCCCTGATCGGCACGCTCTTCGTGGTCACGTTCTACAACGACGTGCTGAGGCTCGCAGGATGAGCGACGAGCCGATGAACGACGCACCGGTCGCGGTGATCACCGGCGCCGGCTCCGGCGTCGGCCGGGCGGCGGCGCTCCGACTCGCATCGCGGGGCTGGCGGTGCGGCCTGCTGGGCCGGACCCGGTCCAAGCTCGAGGCGACCGCCACCGCCACGGACGCCTCGACCGCCTGCATCGTCCTCGAATGCGATCTCGGCGAACCGGATCAGGTCCGGGACGCGGCTCGACGCGTGCTCGAGACGTTCGGGAGGATCGACGCCGTGCTCAACATCGCCGGCATCGCCCCGCAGGCCTCGATCCAGGACACCGACGAACACCTGATGCGATCGACGCTCGAGCAGAACCTCATCGGTCCGACGATCCTCGTCGGCACCGCGTGGCCGTCGCTGGTGGAGCATCGCGGCGTGGTGGTCAACGTGTCGTCGATGAGTTCGATCGATCCCTACCACCACTTCACCGCGTACGCGGCGAGCAAGTCCGGACTCGATTCACTGAGTCGGTCGATCATGGCGGAAGCCGGGGAGACCGGAATCCGAGCGTTCACCATCAACCCGGGCGCGGTCGAGACGCCGCTCCTGCGGAGCCTGGTCGACGAAGCGACCTTCCCGACCGACCTGGCCTATCCACCCGATGCGATCGCGGAGGAGATCCTTCATTGCATCGATGGCCACCGGGACGACCGCGTCGGACAGCCGTTCCCGATGATCCGCGGCAGTTGACCCGCGATCGCCGACGTCAACCTCGTCGACGAAGCGCTCGATCCATGTCGCGTTGAGCCTCGCGTTTGGCGATGTCCTGCCGCTTGTCGGCCTTCTTTCGACCCTCGGCGACCCCCACCACGAGCTTCGCGCGGCCGTTCACGAAGACGATTCGAAGTGGAACGAGGGTCGCGTTGTCCGCGTCCTGGACGTTCGCAAGCCTCCGAATCTCCTTCTTATGGGCGAGCAGTCGTCGCGGCCGGACGGGATCGTGCTGTCGGTGCGGGCCCGCCGGCGGGTATTCCGCCACGTGAACCCCCATCAGGGTCAGCGTCGGCGGATCCGCCACCGCCCGGACCCAGCCTTCGGCGAGGCTCGCCCGGCCCGCTCGGATCGACTTCACTTCCGTTCCACGGAGCACGAGCCCGCATTCGAGCGTGTCCCCGATGCGGAAATCATGACGAGCCCGGCGATTTTCGATCGTCGGGGCGTCCGAAGTCGGGTTTTTCCGGTTTCCCTTGGCCATCCGAACCGGTCAAGGTAGACCACCCGCACCCCGGGTACAAGGTCCGATTCGAACGCCACGCAGCGAAATTTCGACGAAGAAGGCCCTTCGATTCGGTGATTTTCGGAACCAAGTGTTTGTCCCACCGTCAATATCCGGCAACAATCGGTTGTTCGTGCTCCGTCAAGACGACACATCCCCCCCTCCAGGACCCCCAGATGCTGATCAAGTCCCTCTCTGTCGCCGCACTGATGCTGGCGGTCCCCGTTCTCGGCGCGGCCTCGATGTCCGATCGAGGAACACCGGTCGACCCGACCCCTCGTACCGCACTCGCCGTCGCCACGACTCCGATCGACGATTTCGACCAGGGCTGGATGGCGTTCACGGACGAGCACCCCGGTGTCGCACGCACGATGCGAATGGGTCGTCTCGAGCGGATCTACGGTGCGGCCTTCTCCACCGGCGATCACGCCGCGGACAGCGCCGGCCGCTTCGTTCAGGAGAATGCGGAGCGACTCTTCGGCATCCAACCCGAGCAGTTCCTTCCGATCGGTCCCTGGCTGAGTCAGGAGCACGTGCTTCCGCTGGTGACCGATCCGGTGACCGGCGACGCGAAGTTCATGCTCGTGGGGTACGTCCCGCACGTCGACGGAACGCCCGTCTTCGACGCCGCGATTCGAG
>JAACEA010000121.1 GCA_009936695.1 Planctomycetia bacterium | reverse complement strand
CCGGGTTTCGAGGAGGCGGTCTCCGACGACTTGAACCTCGCCCGGGCGATCGGCGTGCTCAACGAGGCGGTGAATGCGAGTCGGCTCGAGGACGGCGCGGCATCCGGTTCGTCCGAGCGTGCGGCCGCGGAACTCGCGGCGCTGGCCCGAATGGACGAGATCCTCGGCGTGCTCGATCGAAACGTCGTCCAGTCGGCGCCGGAGGAGGACGATCTCACCTCGAAGATCGAGGCGAGGATCGCGGCGAGGACCGATGCCAAGGCCGCGAAGGACTGGGCCGCGGCCGACGGGATCCGCGACGAACTGGCCGCGATGGGCATCGCGATCAAGGACGGTCCGGACGGTACGACCTGGACGCGGATCGTCGAATGACCGGAACCCGCCGAGTTCCGGTGATCGGCCTCGCAGGCGGCATCGGTGCCGGCAAGAGCGCCGCGGCCGCGGTGCTCGCGCGGGCCGGATGCGTGGTCAGCGATTCCGACCGCGATGCAGCGAAGGTGCTGGCGGATCCGAGGGTGGTCGAGACCCTGCGGTCCTGGTGGGGTGACGAGGTCGTCGCACCGGGCGGGTCCGCCGACCGGTCGGCGATCGCCGCCCGCATCTTCGGCGATGAAGACGCCCGTCGACGACTCGAAGGACTCATCCATCCGGAGGTGCATCGACTCCGCGAGGCGAGATTCGCCGCGGGCCCGTCGGACGCCACGGCGCTGGTCATCGATGCGCCACTGCTCTTCGAAGCCGGACTGGCGGAATCCTGTGATGCGGTGTTCTTCGTGGATGCGCCGTGGGCTTCGAGGCTCGCCCGCGTCGTCGAACATCGTGGTTGGGATGAAGCGGAACTCCGGCGACGCGAAGCGGCGCAGTTGCCGATCGAGGAGAAGCGTCGCCGGGCGACACTCGTCATCGACAACGACTCGGACGCCGAGGCGCTCGAGTCGGCGGTGGTCGCGGCATTGCGGCAGGTGACCGAGGAGGCCTGATCCGGCCTTCGTGACGCCCCCCGGACGAGCGAGCCCGCGTGTAGCATTCCGCGATTCACCGCTCGCACCGTCATCACATCATGTCTGGATCGCTCGTCATGTCCGAATCGACCGTCGTGAACGCCTGGGCCGCCATGGAACCCGGAGCGCGTTTCGAGCCCTTTCAGTTCGAGTTCGGTCCGCTCGGCGACGACGAGGTGGAGATCGAGGTCACGCACTGCGGCATCTGCCACAGCGATCACAACATGCGGAACGACGACTGGGGCATGACGGTGTTCCCGTTCGTGGGTGGGCATGAAGTCGAGGGTCGCGTCGCGAGGATCGGCGCCTCGGTCACGGGCCTCGCGATCGGTGATCGGGTCGGCGCGGGGTGGTTCAGCCACACCGACCCCGACTGTCCTTGTGCGCAGGCGGGCAATCACACGCTGTCTCCGACGTCGCGGGCCATGATCGTGGGGCATCACGGCGGCTTCGCGGACCGGGTCCGGGTCCAGTCGACCTGGACCTTCCCGATCAGCGACGCGATCCCGGTCGGGGAGGCCGGTCCGCTGTTCTGTGGTGGAGCGGCCGTCTGGACGCCCATCCAGAAATCAGCGAAGCCGACCGGCCGGGTCGGCGTGGTCGGAATCGGTGGCCTCGGGCACCTCGCCCTCAAGTTCGCGAAGTCGTGGGGATGCCACGTGGTCGCGTTCACCTCGACGGCTTCGAAGCGCGATGCCGCATTGGCGATGGGTGCGCACGAGGTCGTGGTGGGGGCGGACCCCGAGACGCTGGCGGCCCGGGCCGGAACCCTCGATCTCCTGATCACCACGATGGACCAACCCATCGACTGGGACGCCCACATCGGCATGCTCGCCCCCCGGGGTCGGCTGCATCTCGCCGGTGCGGTGATGGAACCGGTCTCCTTCGGGGCGTTGGGCTTGATCATGACCGAGCGATCGATCTCCGGATCGTCGGTCGCGAGCCCCAGCAACACGCGGGCGATGCTGGATTTCGCGGGACGGCACGGAATCTCGCCCACCACCGAGCATTTTCCGATCGCCTCGATCAATGAAGCCTTCGACCGACTCCTGGCGGGCGAAGTCCGGCATCGGGCGATCCTCGACGTCGGCGGTTGAACCGAAAATTCCGGCCGGGTCCTCGCGTCGCTTGACCTGAGGGGCCCGGCGGATCATCATGCGTGCTCGAAGGCCCCAGACGGCCTTCCGAAACCCCACACCAACAACATGCCGCCTGCCGTGCCGTGCTCGAGGATCCGATCGGATCCGCACGGCGTCCCGATCTCGATCGGGCCCCACTTCCCAGTCGTCGCAGGCAGGCCACTTCAGGTCGTCTACACCATGACAAGCAAGTCCCGTCGTCGTCGTCGCAGCAAGGGCGGCGGTAACAACTCAGGCAATGGCGCGAGCATCGCGACCGTGACGCTCGCACCCGGATCGGTTCCCACGGACGAGCAGCTCGAACTCGAAGCCGCCGAGCTGGAGAACGAGCTTCAGGAACGCTACGACCTCGCGAAGAAGAAGGACCTCGACCTCGCCAAGCTGCAGAAGCTGACGAACCCCGAGCTTCTCAAGATCGCGAAGAAGGAGAAGATCGCGGACGCGGGCAATCTGCCGAAGCAGAAGCTCGTCTTCGAGATCCTCCGCAAGCGGGCCGAGAAGGCCGGCTTCATGATCGCCGAAGGCACGCTGGAGATCATGCCGGAAGGTTTCGGTTTCCTTCGCAGTGCGGAATACAGCTATCTGCCCTGCGCCGACGACGTCTACGTCAGTCCCAGCCAGGTGCGTCGCTTCGGGCTGCGTCGCGGCATGGTGGTGAAGGGGCTCATTCGACCCCCGAAGGAGGCCGAGACCTACTTCGCGATGCTCCGGGTCGAAGAGGTCAATGGCCGCGATCCGAAGATTCTCCATGAACTGCCGACCTTCGAGAACCTCACGCCACTTCATCCGAACCGGCGCATCCAGCTCGAAATCCCCGACGAGCCGACCCGCATCGAGCCGCGGATCATCGACATGGTGACCCCGCTGGGCTTCGGTCAGCGAGCCCTCGTGGTCGCCCCGCCGCGAACCGGCAAGACGGTGATCCTGCAGCAGGTCACCCATGCGATCGCGAAGAATCACCCCGAGGCGAAGGTGATCGTGATGCTCATCGACGAGCGCCCGGAAGAGGTGACCGACTTCAAGCGCAACACGCCCGACAGCGTCGAGGTGGTGGCCAGCACCTTCGACGAGGAGGCGACGCGCCACATCGCGGTTTCCGAAATCGTCATGGAGAAGGCTCGGAGAATGGTCGAATTCGGCGATCACGTGGTGATCCTGCTCGACTCGATCACCCGACTCGCTCGTGGCTACAACAACGGCATGTCCGGATCCGGCAAGATCGGTTCGGGCGGCGTCGACAACGCCGCGCTGATCAAGCCCAAGAAGTTCTTCGGGTCGGCCCGGAACATCGAGGACGGCGGCTCGCTCACCATCATCGCGACGGCGCTGGTCGACACCGGCAGCCGGGCCGACGAAGTCATCTTCGAAGAGTTCAAGGGAACCGGCAACGCCGAACTGCATCTCGATCGCAAGCTCGTCGAGAAGCGGGTCTACCCCGCGATCGACATCGCGGCGAGCGGCACCCGGCGGGAGGAGCTCCTCCTCGATCCGCAGGAGCACGAACTCATCACCCGACTTCGGAAGGTCGTGTCCGACATGAACGTGGTGGAAGCGATGGAACTGCTTCGATCACGACTCGCCAAGACGAAGAGCAATGGCGAATTCCTGATGACGATGAGCATGTGACGGGGGATTCCGCCTCGGGAGGGCGGATTTCCGACTGATCCGGGCGGTGACGGGAACCGGCCCCCGGTCCCGGTGCGGATGTGAGACGGGATCGAGGCCCGTTTCAGCGTCCAGAAGGGGCATTGCTCCGTCCGGACGGGTATCGTCATTTGTCGGTCCATCGAGTGGGTGCACGAAGCAGAACGGAGAGTCGCGTGCGAGCAAACCAGAATCAACGAGGCGTGACGATCGTCGAGATCCTCGCGGTGATCGGGATCATCGTCGTCCTGCTGGCGGTCCTTCTGCCCGGTCTCGGCACGGTGAATCGCACCGGCGAGCAGGTCACCAGCGAGAACAACCTCCGTCAGATCTTCATGCTGATGACGGACTACTCGACCGACAACCGGGAGATCATCGTCCCATCGAGCTTCGACTACCGCCAAGCCAGTTATCCCGGGAAGATTCGATCGGACAGTCCTGCGGGCGTCGAGCCGCTCGTGGGGCCGCTCGCCAGCGGGGAGTTTCCGCCCGGATCCACCTTCCAGAACGTCGGAACCTGGGCGGACATCCTCTGGTCCCGCTCGGACCTGAGCGCGAACGGCATCCTGATTCCGTTCGAGGGCGACTCGAATCCCAACGGGTACAACTACCGCTACGACGCCCCCGACCGCGTGGTCTTCGAGTCGGATCCCGGGTTCAAGAACATCCTTCGAAGCACGGTCAAGATGACCCGGACCGCGGGGGGCGAAGAAGCCACCCCGTTCGGAGACGGCGCTCGTGACAGCGAAGTCGGCCAGCCCGGCTACTTCGCGGCGAACGACTGGTTCTCCGTCTGCTGCCCCGATTCGGAGTGGTATTCACGACCGCAGATCCGCTTCCCGGCTCGGTCGGTGTACCTGGTCGATTCGCTCGCGGGCGAGACGATCGCACCGAACGCCGAGGGTTGGGGCGATCCGGGACAGGGCTACGACACGCAGGTGGACTTCCGGTACATCGGCGACACGGCCCTCTTCCTCACGCTCGATGGCGGCATCACGGCCGAGACCCGATTCGTCGATCTCGACGAGGTCCTGGATCGCAAGTACCTGATCAACGATCTCGACCGTCGGCCCGGTTCGAACCCCGACCCCTGAGCTCCAGATGCGGTTGAACCGCATTCGGGACGCTTCGTGGAGAACCATGCCCGAGGCGAGGCCCAGACGCGGCTCGCCCAAGGCCTGAGGATCGATCTGGATTCGAGAGAGACGCTATTATCGGGACAGGGTCGGGATCGCCAACGGGCGACCACGGTCCTCGGTCGGTGAGTGACTCGGGGAAAGGAACCCTTGCCTTCAGGCGGGGATTCGGTACAATCCCCGTCTCGCCGTCCCTCTCCCGGGACGGTTTTTATTCGGCGGCGT